>JARGNS010000012.1:3002-9354 GCA_029213105.1 Planctomycetota bacterium | reverse complement strand
ATGACACCCGTGTAGCCGTCCCAGTCGACGGCGCGCTCGGCGATCGTCCCGCTGCCAACGCGCTGGTGGTTCCTCCCCGTGAGGAGCGACGCACGGGTGGGCGAGCAGATCGATGTGGTGTGGAAGCGGTTGTAGGTGATGCCTTCCTGCGCGAGCTTGCTCAGGGTCGGCGTCTGCACGGGACCACCGAACGTGCTCGGAAGGCCGAAGCCGACATCGTCGATCAACACCACGAGGACGTTGGGCGCATCGGCCGGCAGACGACGCGGCGGGACACGCCGTTTCATCACGGAGTCCTGCAGCCTCGGCTCGGCGGTGCTTGCCGAGGGGGTGGGCGGGAACGGAAGCGTCGCGCCCTCCCCCGCCAGGGCGGTCGCGGCCGCCAGCGGGAGCGTCACGAGCAAGGCCAGAACGAAAACGGTCGACCGGTGGAGCATGCGCACCTCGTCGCGAGCCGGGCAGACGGGTACTGCGGGGGCTCTGGGGGGGACGCGGACGGTAGCGGCCGCCCCGAAGGCCTGTCAATCGGTATTGCCAGGCGACGCCGGGGCTCAGGGCCTACACGCGGCGGTCGTAGATCCAGCGGAACGGCACGGCGCGCGAGCGGCGGCGATCCATCATCTCGGCCTGCTTGCGATAGCGATCCGGCAGCATGCAGATCTCGTCGCGGTTGCGCGCGGCGTCCGGGGACAGGCCGCTGAGCGTGTCGAGTTTCGACTCGGTGACGAAGCCTTCGACGTTCTCGGCGTAGTCGCGCAGGTCGTACACGCCGATGCGCCGGCCGACGTCGGAGAAGTGCTGGAAGAGATGGCGGCTCTTGCCGTCGCTCATGGTCTTGGCGGGCATGGCGACGCGACCGAGCGTGTCGCGCAGGGCCTCGAGCGCGCCGTCGGGATCGCGCTCGATGATGCCGTGCATCATGGCGCGGTACGCGCGCTCGTGCCGTGCCTCGTCGGCCGCAATGAGGCCGCACATCTTGTGCAGGCGCGTCGCGCCGACCTTGCGGACGATGCTCCCGAGCTGACGCCATGAGGTCTTCGTGGCGTGCTCCTGGATCGAGGCGTATGTCAAGCCGCGGAAGGGATCTCCCTGTGCGCCGGTATCGAAGCCGTTGCGGATGAGATGCTGGATCGTCTCTTCGACCGAGCGCATGTTCACGCGACCCGAGAGGTAGAGGTAGCAGCGCGTCACGTCCCCGTGGCGCTTCTCCTCAGCAGTCCAGCCGCGGCTCCACTGGGCGTACGGGTGCATCTCGGTACCGGTGCGGTCGGTCATGCCGCCGAAGCGATTCAGGGCGGCCTGGTAGGAAGGCAGCGCCTCCTCCGTCACGATGTTGCCGATCAACACGACCAGCATCTCGTCGGTCAGCTCGGCGGCCTCGGCGCGTAGCTCGGCGAGGTTCTCCTGCCAGCTGTCGCTCGCGAAGTCCGGCAGGAAGTCGCTGGGCTGCCAGCTCTCCTCGACGGTCTTGAGATTGGGGAGCAGGCCCTCGACCAGGGGGATCATGTCGGCCATGACCTGAAGCTTGGCCGGGTCCATCAGGAGTTGCTCGTGTGCCATGACGCTCCGCTTGCTCGGTACGGTGGCCGAGCGTAGAGGCACCCTCACACTGCGGCACCATCCAATTCCGGCCCCTGACCACCTGCGGATCGCTACGCAGTACCCCCCGGCGTAGGCTGCGGCCCGAGGCGAGAGGAGCCCCCATGCGCTGGATGATCACCCTGGGCCTGGCCCTCGCCATCGGATGGGCTGCGCTGCCGGCCCAGGCGAAGGACGATGACGCCGCGACGATGCGTGAGCTGCGCGAGCGGATCCAGCGGCTCGAGACGCAGAACGGGTTGCTGCGCGACACCCTCAAGCTCACGCAGGCCCAAGCCCGCAAGGACGCCGAGATCCGCGAGCTCACGGCCCAGCTGCTGGCCTCGTCCGAGGCGATGACGAAGACGCTGCAGGAGCGTGCACGCCTGCTGGCTGAGTCCTCCGCCGCCGACCGGCAGACCGCCAGCCTGCGCGCGCAGTGGCTGACGCTCCAGCTGAACAACGCGGAGAAGGAACTGCGCGCCCGGGACCTGGCGGCCGCCGAGTACTACGGCGCGCTGTTTCGTCCACTGGGCGCGGAAGCCGCGCGCGTACTCGCGGCCCGTCTGGCCGCCGACCCCAAGACCCACGCCCGGCGCCTCGCGCCGATCGTCGGCGGCCTGGGTGCCGATGCACGCGGCGTGCTTCCGATCCTGGCGCGCCTGGCGGCGGACAAGACCCATCAGGAGAGCGGCGCGGCGGGCTACATCGCCAAGGCCATCGCAGCGATCCGCACCGACGTCGCGGCGCGCGACGCGCCGAAGTAGCTACCCGCCGAACAACTCCATCTGCGTGAGTTGCCAGTCCTCGGGGAAGTCGGTCACGCGATAGCGTGCGGGGTAGCCGGGGATCGCCTCGAGGGCGTCGCCGAGGACTTCTTCCACCTTCGCCCACGGCGCCATGCCGAGCACGGTCTCGCCGCGCCGGAACTGGACGAGGTCCGCATGGCCCAGGGCCACGGGCGTGCCCTCCTCCCACACGGCGACGGTGACGGCGGAGCCCAGGGGCGACTGCGCCATGCCCACGAGGCCGACCCGGATGCCCGCGTTCTCGGCATCGAGCGCGCGCTGCAGGAGCGCGCCATGCTCCTGGTAGGCCAGCTGCGCGTGGATGGCCGCGCACACGCTCATGGGGGCGAACGCGGCGCTGGACTCCTCGGGCAGCCAGTGCCGCCGCACGTCGCCGTCGAGCAGCAGCGGCCACAGCCAGACCATCTGCTTGGTCTCCTGCACGAGGCGCTGCACGGTCAGGCCCAGATGGAACACCGCCGACTCGTTGCTGCTGTCGGCCAGCAGCAGCGTGGAGTCGTTGGGCGCGATCGCCACCAGGGGGCCCTCGGCAGGCAGCCCCAGCCCACCCGCGAAGAGCACACGCGTGGCATCGAAGCCGTCCGCCCAGCTCGAGCGGAACACGCCCGGGGCCGACTCGTTGCCCATCCACTGGGCCGGACTCGGCGTGCGATGGCCCAGGTTCGCGGAAGCCGCGTCCTGCAGTTCGTCCAGGGTGACACCCCAGCGCTCGACATCGTCGGCGTGCACGGTGGCGAACGCGTCTTCGACCTCCCAGACGAACTGCACCCGCAAGTGCTCCGTCACGGGGCCGGTCGGCATCGACGGCAAGGCCCAGCCCTCGAGCCCCGAGCGCAGGCCCCAGCAGGCCTGCTCGATCTCGGGCCGGATGCGCGGAAGGACCTTCTCGCGGGCCTCCGCCCAGGTCTCGATGGTCGGCTTGCCACGCAGATGCGCGGCGACGTAGCGCCGCACGACCTCATCGTGCTCGGCCTCCGGCGCGCGGGACAGGGTCAGCACGAGCCCGGCCACCGAGATGGGGTCGATGCTCTCGTTGATCAGCCGCTGGTTGGCCTGGTCGTAGGCCGTGTTGCCGGCGACGCCCTGGGCACGCAGTTCCGCGGTCAGGCGCTCGGCAAGCGCGGCGAGGTCGGGCGGCTCCGGGGCGTTGCGTTGATCCACGCCCAGAGGCTACCCCAAGCCCTACGTGCCCGGCAGGTCGACCGACCGTGTCAGCGGCACGCCCTCGAGATCGGGCGCCGCGATCACGAGCGTGCCTTCGAACTCCGCGATCACCGAGCGCAGCGCCTCGCTGCCGGGGGCATCCAGGGCGGCGAAGGGCTCGTCGAGCAGGAGCAGCGCCGGGCGCACGGCCAGCGCCCGGCCGATGGCCACGCGCCGGCGCTCGCCGCCGGAGAGTTCCCGTGCGACGCGGTCGGCGAAGGGTGCCGCGCCGAGGCGCTCGAGCAGCGCACCGGCTTCCGCGGCCGGACGGCGGGCCAGCCGCAAGGCGTAGGCCACGTTGTCGCGCGCCGTGCCGCGGAACAGGTAGGGCCGCTGGTGCAGCAGGACCGCCCGCCCGGGCCGGGGCACGCCCTCCACGGTGCCGCGAGTCGGCACCAGCAAGCCTGCCAGGATCCGCAGCAAGGTCGACTTGCCGGAGCCGTTGTGGCCGCGCACCCCCAAGCGCTCCCCTGCCTCGATATCGAGGGAGGGCAGGGCCAGGGCCAGCACGTCGCCGAAGCGCATCTCGAGGTCACGCAGGCGGATCATGCGCGACGCTCCTTGCCGAGGTGGTGGGCGAGCAGCGCGGTCCCGAGGGCGAGCACGAGCAGGATCAAGCCGCACGCGAGGCCGCGGGCGAAGTCGCCGCGGCGCACCTCGAGTGAGATCGTCGAGGCGAGTGTGCGCGTACGCATCTGCAGGTTGCCGCCGACCGTCATGACCACGCCCAGCTCGGAGAGGCAACGCGCGAACCCGGCGAGGTAGGCCGCGACCAACCCGACACGCACCTCGCTGAGGACGGCGAGCAGCGTCCGGAAGCGGCCCGCCCCCAGGGTGCGGGCCGTCTCGTGGACGCGCCGGTCGAGTGCCGCGGAGGCGCCGTGGGTCAGCACCACGATCAGCGGGAACGCGAGCAGGAACTCGCCCGCGACGATGGCGCCCTTGGTGTAGAGCAGGTCGAGCGAACCGAGAGGCCCGCGCCGGGAGAGCACGGAGAACACGAGCAGCCCCACGACGACCGTCGGCGTGAACATCCCGATACGCATGAGGAACACGAGTGCGCCGCGTCCGTCGCGACGGTGCACGCCGAGCCACGCCCCCACGGGGAACGCGACCAGCGCCGCGAGCGTCACGGCCGTGGTGGTGCACAGCACGGTCACCCCGATGGCGTGCAGGACCTCGGCGTCCCCGGTCGTGATCAGGCGGAACGCCTTCGCGAACGCCTCGGCAAGGAAGTCCACGGGACTAGGGTTCCTGCGCCGGGTGGAACAGGGCCTCGCCGTCCACACGGAAGGCCGCGATGGCGGCCTGGCAGGCCTCGGAGCCCAGGTAGTCGAGCAGCGCTTTCGCACCCGCCGCGTTCACGTGGGCGTGACGCGCCGGGTTGACGCGCATGGCGCCGTAGGGGTTGCGGAGCGCAGGGTCGCCCTCCACGAGGATCTCCAGATCGAGGCGCCCGCGATAGGCAAGGAAGGTGCCGCGATCCGTCAGGACGTAGGCGCGCTTCTCGTCGGCGATCGTGAGGCACGGGCCCATGCCCTGGCCCGCGTCCAGGTAGCCGCTCCACGCGGGGCGGCCCCCCGCACGCTCCCACAGGGCACGCTCACGGGTGTGGGTTCCGGAGTCATCCCCGCGCGAGACGAAGTGCACCCCGGCCGCCGCGATCTTCGCCAACGCCGCCGCGCCCTCGGTGCCGCCGGCGATCCCGGCCGGGTCACTCGCGGGGCCGGCAATCACGAAGTCGTTCCACATGATGTCGCGGCGGTCGATGCCGTGGCCTGCCGCGACGAACGCATCCTCGCGGGCGCGGGCATGCACCAGGAGGAGGTCGGCCTCGCCCCGCTCGCCCAGCTTCAGGGCCTGCCCCGTGCCGACGGCCACGACGTCCACAGGGCCACCGTACTGCGCCTCGAAGGCCGGCAGGATGGCGCGCAGGAGGCCGGAGTTGTCCGTGCTCGTCGTGGTAGCGAGACGCAGACGGGGCGGCGCGTCGTCCTCGCCACAGCCGGCGGTGAGGCCGAGGGCGGCAAGCAGGAGCAGGGCGAGGGACGTCGTGCGCACCGCACCAATCTACGCTCTTGGCTCCCGATGTACGCGGTGTGCCCCGCAGGAGACGCAAGCGCCTGACCCGTAGATGACCCGGCGCCATCAAGCTCCCGTGTACGTTCATACTGCTCGAGGGAGGTGATGGCATGCAGCGAGTACTCCTCGCGCTGGTGGTCGCGGCGGCTCTCGCAGCCATCGGGTGGTTCGGATTCTGGGAACCCGAGCCCGAGCCCGCGGCGGACGACGCTCCGCGGGTCCGCAACTTCAGCGGCGGCGCGTCGCCCATCGACTTCAACACCCTCGAGCAGGACCCGGAACTCAAGGAGGCCGGTCCGGAGCTCGAGGCCAAGGGGGCCGAGAAGGCCCCCCCGGCCCCGGCCCCCGCGGAGCAGCCCCCCGCACCGCTCGTGGACGGCACCCTGGTGCTGATCGACAGCCAAGGGGGAGAACAACCTCCCGCGACCGGCACGATCGAGCTCACATGGACGAACCCGCCTCCACGCACGGCGACGGTCCGCCTGGCGCACAAGGTGCCGATCGAGGACGGGCGCCTCTCATTCGCCTTGCCGCGCGGGCAGCGGGTCGAACCGGGCCTGTTCCACTTCGACGGCGGGGTGGCCGTGCCGATCGAGGACGAGATCCTGGTTCCCGAGACCGGCGCGATCGAGATCCGCGCGAAGGTCGTCCGCCCCACCGTGCTGCACGTCGTCGATGAC
>JARGNS010000012.1:0-2992 GCA_029213105.1 Planctomycetota bacterium | reverse complement strand
CCTGCACCCCCAGGACTGGGAGGCCACGCGCAGCAAGTTCCCGGGCAGCGAGGGGACCAAGGCCGATCACCTCGCGGAGCAGGCCACGCCGCTGACCCTGGAGACGAAGACGCGCGAGGCCCTCGGCCACGAGGAGGTCGTCTTCGTGTCTGCCGTGGGCTACGCCTGGCAGCGCGTGACGCTCGACACGATCGTGGGTGGCGAGCGCACGGTGCGACTGCAGCCGGCGGGCACCCTCGAAGTGACCCTCGCGGGCAAGCAGGCACCGCCCGACGCCTCGATCCGGGCGTGGCCCGGCCTGGAAGCCTCGCTGCGCGACGAGCCCGCCCTCGACCAGAAGCTCGAGGGACGGCGCACGCTGC
This sequence comes from Planctomycetota bacterium, assembly GCA_029213105.1. Taxonomy (GTDB): domain Bacteria; phylum Planctomycetota; class PLA2; order PLA2; family JAEUHO01; genus JAHEIK01. The sequence continues at coordinate 2,630 of JARGNS010000012.1, read as the reverse complement.
GGTTCGAACGCTTCCCTGCGGGCGCGTACACGCTCGCCGTGCAGGACGGCTACTACTGGCGTGACGTGACGCCCAACGGTCGCGGCGTCGCCACGGTCGAGGCGGGCGGCCATGCCCGCGTGACGATCGAGATCCAGCACGTGGACCTCGTCCAGCCGGCGCCACTCGCCGGCACGCTCGAGTTCGCTGGCGACTGGGAGGCGACGAACGTGCGCATCCAGTTCCAGTACGCCGACAAGGGCGCGGAGTCGATCTACCGCAACGTGGGTGCACGCGGCCGCCACAAGATCACGCCCATCGAGGGCCGCCCGGGTCACTGGCGCTTCGACGCGGGCAAGGTGCGGCCGGGACGGTGGCAGGCCAAGGTCGTGCCCAGCGGCCACCGCTCGACGATCACGGTCCCCCCCGAAGGGCTCACCGACGTGAAGCTCCGCGTCGGCGAGCCCGCGACCGTCCGGGTGCGGGTCATGGAGGCGGACACGGGCAAGGCGCTGACGGACCAACGCGTAACCTGGCACATGACGCTCACCCAGGGCATCTCCAGTTGGAGCTCGGACTCGGCGACCTGGGACGAAGCCGCCCAGCGGTACGTGATCCGCGCACCCGCCGGCACGCTGCACGTCGACACCGGCGGCGACCGCTACAACGGCAAGGAGAAGACCGTGACCGTGCGCGCCGGGGAGCAACACGACCTCACGCTGACGGTGCGGGCCACCAGCATCGTCGATGTGGAATTCCGCGCCGGCGACGCGCGCATCCCCTTCGACTGGGAATGGGATCTCACCGTGAAGGAGATCGACGGCGAGGGCGAGGGCTTCATGTTCGGCGACCGCGATCAGGTCCACCGCGTCTGGGTGGACCGGGCCGGCCGCTACCGCGTCAGCGTCCGGGAGGTTCCGGGCTACAAGCCCGTGGCGGCCCAGGAAGTCGAGACGACGCCCGACAAGCCGGCCAAGGTCGTGTTCCTGCTCGAGCGCGCCGACTAGGCTGTGTCTGAAAACACTCCGTCGCGAGCCGGGGGAGGCCGAAGCGAGCCGTAGCCACGACGAAGAAGTGCCCCGGAGGCGTGCTCCTGCACGTTGAGGAGACACTTCGCCGTTGGGGCACGGGTCGCGAGAGGATCGCCCGGCGCAGCAGGAGGGCTTTTCAGACAAGCCCTAGGGCGCGCCTACTTCTACTTCCCGAGCTGCCGCACGCCGACGGCCTTCCAGCCGTCGTCCTGCTTCTCCATGATCACGAGCAACTGCTTGAACGACTCGGGGTAGAAGACCGCCTTGTAGCCCTCGGGCGTGTCCTGGACCTTGACCTGCGGCAGGACCGCCAACAGGCCCGCGCGCAGCTGCTCGGGCGTGACCGACTCGGGGGCTGTACCCGCCGCCATGCCCTCGAACGTGGCAGACTGCCAGTCCTCGAACGAGGGGATCTCGGTCTGGCCGGCGTCCTCGAGCTGCTTCTTCACGAACGCGTACATGGTCGACCAGCGGAAACCCTTCTCGATGGCGTCGCGGTCCTTCACGGTCAGGGCGTAGAGGATCTGGGCGGAGCCTTCCTCGGCCGTGCGCGCCTCGCGCGAGAAGAGATCCTCCCCTGCCGCCGGCGTCGCCTCGGGCGCGGCCCCCTTCGGCACGATCGCGAGCACCATGGCGTCGTCGGTCTTCGTGAGGACGACCTTCAGGATGTCGCGGCTCTCGGGATCGACGAGCAGCTGGATGCGCTCGTTGCAGCGCAGGCCACTCACCGAGAGGACCTTCGATCCCTCGTGGCGCGCGGCGGGGTCGACTTCAGCCTGGAAGGTGGTGACCGCCCCGTCCTCGTCCTGTCCGGAGAACGATGTGCCGCGGTAGGCCGCGGACGCGAGCGGCGCGAAACGCGCGAGCATGAACAGCCCGGCCTTGCCCGACAGGGCGAGCGCGTCGTTGGCGACGACGACCGTGGTGGGCTCCGCCTCGCCCTGCGTGCGCGTGATGTGCACCTTGCCCTCCTTGGCCGTCCAGACGAAGCGGTCGGGGCCCTCGAAGTTCTCCTCGGCCACGCCGCCCAGCTGGCGCAGGTCCCGCGTGAAGCGGTAGGTCGTCTCGCCGCGGGCCTTGGTGCCCTGGAAGTCGAGGGTCATCACCTCGCGGGCTTCCCACCCGACGAGCTTGCCGTCCGTCATCGCGGGACCGACCGCGAGCGTGAAGGTGCCCATGCGGTGCTCGCCCATCATCAGGACGCCCTCGAAGCGGAAGGCCGACTCCTCGGAGGGCGCGGGCCACTTCGCCACGAGCGCGGCGAAGTCATCGGTCTTCGGCTTCGCGGGCGCCGGGGCGTCCTCCGCGAAGGCGGGCAGGGCGAGCGAGAGGACGAGCAAGCAGGCGAGCGACAGGCGGCGCATGGGCGACTCCGAGTTCGAGGAGCCGGTGAGCCTACCCGCAGGCGCCACGGACGCGAGTCGGCGGGCAGGCCACCATCCGCGCGGCCGTCCCGCCCACCGCGGCGCGGGATCCTACGCTTCGCTCGCCTCTTCTTCGCTGGCCACGGGGGCGTGCGTGCTCGGCATGCCCTGGTGGGCCAGGGCGGCCGCGACGAGTTCGCGGAAGAGCGGGTGCGGCCGGGTCGGCTTGCTCTTGAACTCGGGGTGGAAGTGGACG
>JARGNS010000011.1:13753-20860 GCA_029213105.1 Planctomycetota bacterium | reverse complement strand
TCGCAGCGCGATCACCGCCTCGAGGTCATGGCGGCCTTTGCCCGCGCGATCATGAGCGATCGCGGCATCGAGCAGCAGCTCTATCACGCACGCACGCCGGCGCACGCCTACGAGATCCTGCACCACGAGGACAGCGAGGACTTCAACCACTTCCTCGAGGACTGACGTCGCCCCTGGCTCCCCCGTGGGCTGTCCGTCTAGAATCGCTCCTCACGGAGGATCGAGATGGACATCGACATCGGACACGTCATCGCCTGGGTCCTGGTCGGCGGCTTCGCCGGCTCGCTCATCGGTCGGATCGCCAAGGGCAGCAAGGCCGGCTTCGGCTTCTGGAAGAACACCCTGCTCGGGCTCAGCGGCGCGATCCTCGGCACCTTCCTGTTCCAGTTGCTGGGTATCGACTTCGGCCTCGAGAACCTCAAGATCACCTTCAACGATCTCGTGGCGTCCGTGTGCGGCACCTTGCTCGTGCTCGCCCTGGTCTGGTTCTTGAACCGCAAGAAGAAGGGCGTGGAGCCCAAGACGCCCGCGGCCTAGGGCGTGACGCCCGGCGCGGCAGCGCCTAGCGGGCCGCGGTCAGTACGGCCGCCATGCGCTCCGCGATGAGGTCGCACTCCTCCATCGTCGTGCAGGCCGGGGGCAGGCTGTAGAGCACGCTGCCCAGGGGACGCAGCAGCACGTCGGGGGCGTGCGTGCGGCACGCGGCCTTCAGCCGCGGCCCGGCCGCATCCAGGTAGCCGCCGTCGCCGTCGAGCTCCACGACCACGATGCCGCCGAAGCGGCGGCGCTGCACGGAGCCATCGTCGGGCAGCAGAGCGTCGAGGCGCGCGGAGACGCGCGCCCCGATGGCCTCGAAGCGCGCGGGCGTGTCGTCGGCCTCGACGACGTCGAGGGAGGCGAGGGCGACCGCGCAGCCGATCGCGTGGCCCGTGTAGGTGTGGCCGTGGAAGAACATCCGCCCGCGATCCTCCGAGCGGAACGCCTCGAAGATCGACTCGGTGAACAAGGTCGCCGAGAGCGGCAGCATGCCGCCGGTGAGGCCCTTCGAGAGGCAGAGCGCGTCGGGACTGATGCCGGCCTGCTCGCAGGCGAAGAGCGTGCCCGTGCGGCCGAAGCCGGTCATGACCTCGTCCGCGACGAGGAAGGCGCCATGCTCGTCGCAGAGACGGCGCGCCGCGCGCACGACGTCGGGGGCGACGGACTGCATGCCGGCCGCACCCTGGACGATCGGCTCGAGAATCAGGGCGGCGGTCTGCGCGCCATGCTCGGCCATGAGGGCTTCCAGGGCCGCCGCATCGGGCGGCGCGCGTACCACCCGGAAGAGCAGGCTGCCGAACTCGTCGAAGAACGGATCGGGATCGCCCACGGCCATCGCCCCGAACGTGTCGCCGTGGTACCCGCCCTCCAGCGCGACGAAGAGCGTGCGTTCCTTCTCGCCCCGGCGCGCGGCCGCCGAGTAGCAGGCCTTCAGGGCGACCTCGACGGCGGTGCTGCCGTCGTCGCTGAAGAACGTGCGCGTGAGCCCGGCCGGCGCGGCGGCCGCCAGGCGCTCGGCGAGGCGCACGGCCGGTTCGTGGGTGCAGCCGGCGAACAGTACGTGGTCGAGTGTCGCGGCTTGCGTGGCGATGGCCTCGACCAGGCGCGGATGGCCGTGGCCGTGCAGGCAGGCCCACCAGGAGGAGACGGCATCGAGCATGCGGCGGCCGTCGGCCAGCTCGAGCCAGGCACCCTGCGCGCCCGTCACCGGAAGCAGGGTCTCCTCGACGCCGTGTTGGGTGTACGGATGCCAGCAGACATCGCCGTCGCGTTCCCACCAGGGTGCGCTCATCGCCACAGGGCCTCCAGGTCGTGTTCCGTCAGCCACGCGTCGAGCGCGTCGGGATCGAGTCGTTCCAGGTGCGGCAGCTCGAAGAGGGGCAGCGCCCCCAGGCGTCCGCGCAGGGTGCGTGCGTTGGCCGCGTGGGGCGGGCCGACGAGGAACACGGCCCGCAAGGCGATGCCGCGGCGGCGCATGGCCTCGACGGTCAGCAGCGTGTGATTGAGGGTGCCGAGGCCGCTGCGTGCGACGAGGACGCAGGGGGCGGCGAGGGCGCGCAGCACGTCGGCTTGATCCTGGCGTTCGTTGAGTGGCACGAGCAGGCCGCCGGCCGTCTCCAGGATCCAGGTGGCCTCGGGCGCCGCCGCGAGATGCGCACGGACCGGCCCGAGCAGGTCGGCCGCGCTCACGCGGACGCCTTCGGCGTCCGCGGCCTGATCCACCGACGCGGGCAACGCAAGGGAGACGGCGGGCGGGGGCGTGGCCTCCGGCGCGAGGCCGGCCAGGGCCGCGACCGAGTCGGTGTCACTGTCGTCGCCCGTCTGCACGGGCTTGAGGTAGCGGGCGGCCAGGCCGCGCCGCACGGCGTCGCGGACGAGGAGCGCCGAGATCACTGTCTTCCCGACGTCCGTGTCGGTGCCCACGACCACGAGCGGGGAGGCCGTGCGTGCTTCGGGGGCGGCGGGGGGCTGCGGGCTTGCCGCGCATGCGGCGGCAATCTCGGCGGCCACCGCCGCAAGCGTGGCGTCGTCGTGGCCGGCGCGGCAGACCAGGCGCAAGCCGCTCTCACCGTCCGGCACGGTGGGGGGACGCACGGCGCGTACGTCGAAGCCCGCCGCCTGCACGCGCGCGGCGACCGCCACGGCGGCCTCGGGCGAGCCCAGCACGACGGGCACGATGGGACTCTCGCCGGGGGCGTCCAGCCCATGGTCGGCGAGCAGCGCGCGCAGCCGTCGTGCCGCCGCGTGGGGGCGGGCGCGCAGTTCCGGTTCCGCCTGCACGATCTCGATCGCCCGGGTGAGGGCCGCCGCGAGCGCAGGCATCGGCGCGGTGGTGAACACGAACGCCCGGCCGCGGTTCACGAGCAGCTCGATGGCGCTGCGTGCGCCGACCACGAAGGCGCCTGCCACCCCGAGGGCCTTGCCGCCGGTGATGGTGCGCGCGATCGTCCGCGGGAGGTCGCGGGCGCGGCCCGCGCCCGCCGAGCCGTGCAGACCGGCGGCGTGCGCCGCGTCGACCAGCAACCAGGCATCGTGGGTCTCGGCGAGCTGCGCGTACGCCTCCAGGGGGGCGAGGGCGCCGCTCATGGAGTCGACGGACTCGACGACGATCCAGCGGCGGCGGAACGCGCTCGCGTGACGCAGGCGCTGCTCGAGGTCCGCGGGATCGCCGTGGCGGACGACCTCGAGGGTGGCCGGCGCGAGCCGGGCGCCGTCGATGAGCGAGGCGTGGTTGCGTGCATCGCTCAAGACCAGGTCGTCGGGACCGGCCAGCGTCGAGACCAGCGCGAGGTTCGCGTGGTAGCCGCTGGGAAACAGCAGGGCCGCTTCCGTGCCTTGCCAGCGTGCGGCGGCCGACTCGGCGCCGGCATGCGCGGGGGTGTGTCCGCCGAGCAGGCGCGCGGCGCGCCCGCCCGTGCCGTGGGCCTCGAGGGCCTCCGCCGCGGCGGCGGCTACGCGCGGGTCGCCTGCCAGCCCGAGGTAGTCGTTCGTGCAGAAGTCGGTTCCATCGGCGAGCGCAAGCGACCGGCGCAGACCGGCGCGGTCCCAGGCTTGCAGCTCCCCGCGGAGCAGGTCATCCATCGACGTGGGTCCCACCCTCGAGCGGCGTCAGGCCGAGCTTCTCGAAGAGCACATGATCGTCGTCGCGCCCGCGGTTGGGCGTGGTGAGCAGCTTGTCGCCGAGGAACACCGAGTTCGCGCCCGCGAGGAAGCACAGCGCTTGGGCTTCCTCGGTGAGATTCGTGCGCCCGGCGCTCAGGCGGACGTACGCCTTGGGCATGGCGATGCGCGCCGTGGCCACGGCGCGCACGAGGTCATCCCACGGCAGCGGGGGCGTGTCCTCGAGCGGCGTGCCTTCGACGGCGACCAGCGCGTTGATCGGGACGCTCTCCGGCTGGGGCTCGAGCGTGGCCAGCGCATGGATCAGCCCGACCCGATCGCTGACCTCTTCCCCCATGCCCAGGATGCCGCCACAGCAGACCTTCATTCCGGAGTCACGCACGGCCTGGAGTGTCCGCAGGCGATCCGCATAGGTGCGTGTCGTGATGATCTTGTCGTAGTGCTCGGGCGAGGTGTCGAGGTTGTGGTTGTAGTAGTCCAGGCCGGCGGCTTCGAGGCGCCGGGCCTGGTCTTCGTCGAGCATGCCGAGCGTGGCGCAGGTCTCCAGCCCGAGCCCCTTGACCTTGGTGACGGTCTCGAGGAAGGCGTCGAACTCCTTGCCGTTGCGGGCCTCGCGCCAGGCTGCGCCCATGCAGAAACGGTCGGCGCCGCCAGCCTTGGCGTTCTGCGCTGCCGCGAGGATCGCCTCGCTCTCGATGAACGGCTCGCGCTCGAGCTCGGTGTTGTGGTGCGCGGACTGCGGGCAGTAGGCACAGTCCTCGGGACAGGCGCCCGTCTTGATGCTGAGGAGCGAGGCGCATTGCACCGCGCGCGGGTCGTGGTGCGCGCGATGGACCTGCGCGGCCTGGAAGACGAGCTCGAGCAGGGGCTGGTCGTAGACGGCCTGGAGGGCCTCTCGGCTGAGCGCGGTGGTGGCGACGGTCATGCGGCGGCTCCCTTCCTGGGGGGGCGTACTGTCGCCGCCCCCGGCGGTGGGTCAAGTGCGGTCGGATTCCCTGTCCGGAGGCGGGCTGGCCGGGAGTTCCCTCTCCGGAGGACCCCACCCCATGGCCCTGACCCATCCCATCGGCTTCGATGTCGACCGTCTGCGCTCGGCGGTGCGCGGCATGTATCGCGAGCTGGCCCACGATCCGGCTGCCAATGTGCACTTCCACTGCGGGCCCGCCTACGCGGTCGAGCGCCTGGGCTACGACCCGGACGAGTTGGCGCAGCTGCCGTCCGGCGCGACCGAGGCGTTTGCCGGCGTCGGGAACCCCTTCCGCATGGGGGCCCTCGGCCCCGCCGAGACCGTGCTCGACGTCGGCTGCGGTGCGGGCACCGACCTGCTGCTCGCCGCCCGGCGGGTCGGACCCGGGGGACGCGCCCTGGGGGTGGACATGACCACCGCCATGCGTGATCGCGCCCGGCAGAATGCACGCGCCATGGCGCTGCGGGGACGCATCGACGTGCGCCCCGGTCTGGCCGAGGACCTGCCCGTGAACGACGAGAGCGTGGACGTGGTCCAGTCCAACGGGGTCCTGAACCTGACCACGGACAAGGTGCGGGCCTTCGCGGAGATCCGCCGGGTCCTGCGTCCGGGGGGACGGCTGCATCTGGCCGACGTCACCCTCGACGCGGACCTGCACGAGCACGAGCGGCGTGACCCCGCCTTGTGGGCCGGCTGAATCGCGGGCGCTCTGCCGGAGGCAGAGCTGCTGCAGCTCCTGCGTGATCTGGGCTTCGAGGATGTGGAGCTGCGCGAGCGCTTCGACGTGTTCTCGGGCACCCAGGTTGCCCAGGGCGTCTCACCCAAGGTCGCGCCCCACGGCGCGAACATCTTCGCTCGCAAGCCCTAGGGGCACCGTGCCGGGACGGGCCAGCCGCTCCGCAGCGGTGTCCCCGGCCCGATGCGAAGCCGCGGACGATGTCGACCGAGGCGGCCGCGCCCCGTGAGCCGGTGTGACCTAGCGTGCGCTGGAGTCCTCGGCGGTCGGGGGCCACATGGCCCCCGGTGCGGCGGTCGCCACGCGCGGTCGGAACAGGTAGTGGTGGACGTACCACTCCGTGCCGCCCGCGTAGCCCCAGAGTTCCTCGCAGGCCATGAAGAACACGCGCCAGCGCCGGATCATCACGTCGGCAGCCACGTCGCCCTGGTCCCGCGCAAGCATCGCCGTCAGCTCGGCCCGGTGGGCGTCGAGATTGCGAAGCCACGCGCGGGCGGTGCGTGCGTAGTGCTGGCCGTTCACTTCCCATTCCCGCACGATCTCCAGATCGTCCTGGAACCGCAGCAGGAGGTCGGCGGACGGCATCTGGCCGCCCGTGAAGAAGTGCCGGCCAAGCCAGTTGGCATCCCCTTCGGTCTCGAAGGGGTAGGCATGGGTCTTGTGCACGAAGATGTGGGTGAAGAACGCACCCTCCGGCTTCAGCCAGCGCCGGATCTGTCGCATGACGGCTTCGTAGTTGCGTACATGCTCGAGCATCTCGACGGACACCACGCGGTCGAACCGCCGTGTGGTCTCGAAGTCGTTGATGTCGCGCGTGACGACCTCCACGTTCGTGAGGCCCCGGGCGGCGCAGACGCTCTCGATGTGCCTGCGCTGTCCGCTCGAGTTGGACACGGCCATGATGCGGCTGTCCGGAAAGCGGGCGGCCATGTACAGCGTCAGGCTGCCCCAGCCGCAGCCGAGCTCGAGGATGTCGAAGCCGTCCTCGATGCCGGCGCGTTCGACGGTCAAGGCCAACATCGTGTCCTCGGCCTCATCGAGGTTGTCGACACCCTCGACCCAGAGTCCGCTGCTGTACTTCATCTGCTTGCCGAGCACCTGTTCGAAGAAGGCCGCGGGCACCTCGTAGTGCTGCTCGTTGGCGTCCCGCGTGTTGACGGCGATGGGGCTTGCCCGGAGGGACTGGACGTAGCGCTCCATGTGGGCCTCGCGTGCCTGGGGCGAGTCGTGGGCCTCCTCGCGCAGTCGTCGCCGGAGCAGTCGTCGGATGCCAAGCCGCACAAGCCAGTCGGGCAGCAGGCCACGGTCGAGGAGGGTGAGAGCGCTCATGCGGGAGACTCCTTGCGGGGGGGGCAGGGAAAGAAGGGCGAGACGCGGCGCTGGTAGTCGCGGTAGGCCTCACCGCGTGAGCGCAGCGCCTGGGCCTCGGACGTCGGGATGCCGGTGACCTTGACGACCAGCAGCCACATGACCGCGGGCGCGAGCAGGGCCAGGCCGCCGAAGGTGGAGGGCAGGCCCGGGAGGATGAAGGCGCACCACATGAGCCACTCGAAGAAGTAGTTGGGGTGGCGCGACCAGGCCCAGAGTCCGCGGTCGCATACCGCGCCGGCGCTGCCGGGCTCCCGCTTGAAGGCGGCGAGCTGGCGGTCGGCGAGAGCCTCTCCGCTCCACCCGACGAGCCAGAGCGCAAGGCCCGCGGCGTCAAAGAGGTCCGGGGCCTGGCGCGCGTCGAGCACGCCCGGCAGGA
>JARGNS010000011.1:0-13731 GCA_029213105.1 Planctomycetota bacterium | reverse complement strand
GCCTGGGCAAGGAAGAAGCCCAGCAGCTTGCGATCGGCGGCCGCGCCCCAGTGTTGGCGCAGGCGGACGTAGCGGCCCTCCTCGGGCTGCCCCAGGACCCGGTCCCGCAGCAGGTGGACGGCGAGACGCAGGGACCAGAGGCCGACCATGCCGCCGAGCAGAAGCCGTCGAGGCCCTGCGCCCGACCCGAAGATCGCGTAGGCTACGCCCAGGAGGCCGAGGGCGGCGGTCCAGCCCACGTCCACCACGGCCGCGTTGCCTGTGCGGCGCTGGAGGAGCCAGAGGGCGGTCATGCCGACGGTGACCAGGGCCAGGCCCGAGGCGACCAGGAGAGGGAGGGGAATCTCAGGCACCCCCTTGTTGTAGAGCAAAATACCTATACAACAAGGGCATACCCGTGAGAGCTTCCATGCCCGATGCCGCGCCCCCCACACCGACACCGCCCCCCAGTCTCCCTCGGAGGCTGGTGACGGCCCTGCGGCGCTGGGTCGATTCGGGTGCCGGCGGCCCGGTGGATCCCCAGGCGGCGGACCGGGTGGACTGGCCTCGCATCCTGCCGTTCGTCGTCCTGCACCTCGGCTGCCTGGGGGTGCTCTGGGTGGGCTGGAGCCCGGTCGCCGTCGGGGTGGCCCTCGGCCTCTACCTGCTGCGGATGTTCGCCATCACGGGCTTCTACCACCGCTACTTCAGCCATCGTTCCTTCAAGACCAGCCGCGCAGCCCAGTTCGTCTTCGCGGTGCTCGGCAACAGCGCGGTGCAGCGCGGGCCGCTCTGGTGGGCAGCCCACCACCGCAAGCACCATCGTCACAGCGATGAGGCGAAGGACGTCCATAGCCCGCACGTGCATGGGTTCTGGTGGAGCCACATGGGCTGGATCACGAACCGCGCCAACTTCGCGACGGACTTCGTCCAGGTGCCGGACTTCATGCGCTACCGCGAGCTGCGCTGGCTCGACCGCTTCAACGTGGTCGTCCCGGTTCTCCTGGCCGTCGGGCTGTACGTCACCGGCGAGTGGCTCGGGCCGGCCTGGGGCACGAGCGGGATGCAGTTGCTCGTCTGGGGGTTCTTCCTCAGCACGACCGTGCTCTTCCATGCCACCTGCTCCATCAACTCCGTGGCGCACGTGATCGGGAAGCGGCGCTACGACACGCGTGACCACAGTCGCAACAACTGGTGGCTGGCCCTGCTCACCCTGGGCGAGGGATGGCACAACAACCACCATCGCTACCCCGCCGCCGTGCGGCAGGGGCACCGCTGGTACGAGATCGACTTCACGAGCTACGGGCTGGCCCTCTTGGCCCGCTTGGGCGTGATCTGGGATCGCAAGTCCCTCCCGCGGCATGTACTCGAGGGACGCGTGAAGCCGTGACCGCTCGCCGGATTGCCGTGATCGGAGCCGGGATCTCCGGGCTCGTGGCCGCCCACGTGTTGGGCCGGGCCCACCAGGTCACCGTCTTCGAGGCGGCGCCGCGCGTCGGGGGGCACACGAACACGATCGACGTGCGCGTCGGCGGCAGCCTGCACCACATCGACACGGGCTTCATCGTGTTCAACGAGCCCAACTACCCGGGCTTCTGCAAGCTCCTGCGGCAGCTGGACGTCGCCTCGCAGCCCACGGACATGAGCTTCAGCGTGCAATGCGCGCGGACCGGGCTCGAGTACCAGGGCAGCGGCCTCGGCGGCTTCTTCGCGCAGCGGGCCAACTGGCTCCGGCCCCGTCACTGGGGGCTGCTGAAGCAGATCCTGGCCTTCAATCGCGAGGCGCCGGCCCTGCTCGACGCCCCCGAGGACGATCGGACGCTGGGCGAGTACCTGGCCCAGGGCGGCTACGGCTCGGCGCTGCGCGAGCACTACATCGAGCCGATGGCCGCCGCGCTCTGGTCGACCGCCCCCGAGGCGGTCCTGGACTTCCCCGCGCACTACTTCGTGCAGTTCTTCGAGAACCATGGCTTCTTCCGACTCCGCGGCCGGCCGTCGTGGCGTGTCATCGAAGGGGGCTCCCAGCGTTACGTCGAGCGCCTGGTCGCGTCGTCATCGGGGTCGATCCGGACCGGGACGCCGGTACGCTCGGTCCGGCGGCGCGACCAGGCTGTCGAGGTCTCGACGGAAGCCCACGGCACGGAGGTCTTCGACGAGGCCGTTCTGGCCGTGCACAGCGATCAGGCGCTTGCCCTGCTGGGTGACCCGTCCGACGCGGAGCAGGCGGTGCTTGCCGACGTGGCCTACCAACCCAACGAGGCGATTCTCCACAGCGACGCCTCGGTCATGCCCTCACGGCCGCGCGCGTGGTCGAGCTGGAACTACCACCTCCCGGAAGCGCAGGGAAGCGGAGCGACGGTCACGTACTGGATGAACATGCTCCAGTCCCTGCCCGAGGCCCCGCCGTTCTTCGTGACGCTCAATCGCACGGCGGCCATCGATCCTCGCAAGGTGCACCGTCGTATCGCGTACCACCATCCGCGCTACGACCCCGCGGCCCGAGCCGCCCAGGGGCGCTGGGGCGAGATCAACGGGGTTCGTCGCACCTGGTTCTGCGGCGCCTGGTGGGGGTGGGGCTTCCACGAGGACGGTGTGCAGAGTGCCCTGCGCGTGTGTGAAGCGTTCGGGATGACACTCTGATGGCCGCCGTCCGACACAGCGCGCTCTACCGCGGCACGGTGCGGCATCGCCGTCACGCGCCGGTCTACAACCGGTTCGACTACACCCACGCCATGCTCTACCTGGACCTTGCGGAGCTGCCGGACCTCTTCGATCGCGAGCCGCTCGTCTCCTTCGGCCGCACGAACCTGGCTTGGTTCCGGCGGGCGGACTACCTCGGAGACCCGGGTGTCTCCCTGGATGTGGCCGTGCGTGACCTGGTCGCCGCACGCACGGGGGCGAGGCCCCGGGGGCCTGTCCGCATGCTCACCCAGCTGCGGACGCTCGGGTACGTGTTCAACCCTGTCACGTTCTACTACTGCTTCGACGCACTAGGCGAGCGCGTCGAGTGGATCGTGGCGGAGATCACCAATACCCCGTGGTTCGAGCGCCATGCGTACGTCCTTGCACGGACCGAGGCCGAGACGCGCGGTCGACGTCAGCGCTTCCGGTTCCCGAAGGCGTTCCACGTGTCCCCGTTCCTGCCGATGGACCTCGAGCACGACTGGCGTTTCTCCGAGCCGGGGGAGCGCTTGCATGTGCACATGGAGGACCGCCGCGACGGGCAGGTCGTGCTCGACGCGACGTTGATGCTCATGCGTACGCCACTTGCCCGCCACACGCTCACGCACGCGGTGCTCCGCCATCCCCTTGCCACCCTCAAGGTGACCGCGGGTATCTACCTCCAGGCCCTCCGCCTGTGGTGGAAACGCTGTCCCTTCCATCCGCATCCGCGACGCGCCGCCCGGCGCGCAGAGAGGCCCCACCATGGCGCTCACAACGATCACGCCCCCGACGCCCGCCCTGTTGCCGCCGCGTGGCCGTCAGCGGCTGGCCCGCAAGCTGGTCCTCGGTCGTCTGCAGGGAATCACGGACGGCACGCTATGCATCCGTGATGCCCACGGGGAGGTGACGCTCGGCGGTGGGCGCGAAGGGCCTGCCGCTGCCGTCACGGTGCACGACCCCGTGCTGTGGACCGATCTGCTTGCCGGGGGTGTGCTGGGCGCAGGCGAGGCCTACATGGCCGGGGCCTGGAGCTCGGACGACCTCGTGGCCGCCATTCGCGTGTTGCTCCGCAATCGACACGTGATGGGCGCGCTTGATGGGGGGCTTGCGCGGGCCGCGCGCCCCTTGCTCAAGTTGGCCCATCGCACGCAGCGCAACAGCCGCGAGGCGTGCCGCGAGTACATCGCGGCGCACTACGACCTCGGGAACGAGTTCTTCGCGACCTTCCTCGATGCCTCGATGACGTACAGCGCCGGCATCTTCGAACGGGCGGACGCGACGCTCGAGGAGGCCCAGGTCGCCAAGTACGACGCCCTCGCCCGGAAGCTCGACCTGCAGCCCGGCATGCGTGTGCTGGAGATCGGGTGCGGCTGGGGTGCGTTCGCCGAACATGCGGCGACGCGCTACGGGTGCCACGTGACCGGGACGACGATCTCCGATCGACAGTTCCAGTACGCCCGCAAGCGTGTGGCCGGCGCGGGCCTCGGGAAGCGCGTGGACATCCAGGCCGTGGACTACCGGGATCTCCGAGGCGAGTACGACCGGGTCGTGAGCATCGAGATGGTCGAGGCGATCGGCCATCGCTGGCTCGGCCGCTTCGCCGAGGTCTGCGAGCAGCGCCTCAAGCCCGATGGGGCGTTGGGGCTGCAGGCGATCACGATCGACGACCGCCAGTACCAGCGCGCCCTGAAGACCGTCGACTTCATCAAGCGGTACGTGTTCCCGGGCAGCTTCATTCCTTCGGTGAACGCGCTGCATGACGCCTTCGCCACCCGGACCGACATGCGCCTGCTCGACCACCAGGACATCGGACTCGACTACGCCCACACGCTCCAACTCTGGCGAGAGCGCTTGCGGGCCAGCCATGACGCGATCGAGGGCATGGGCTTCGACGCCACCTTCCAGCGGCTCTGGGACTACTACTTCGCGTACTGCGAGGGAGGGTTCCGCGAGCGCGTCCTCGGGGACGTGCAGATGATCTTCGCGCGGCCGCGCAGCGGCCTCGTGCCGCGGGCTACTTGGGGTCGCCATCCTGCTTGAGGGCATGCGCCTGCACGAGCGAGTCGAACACGGGCTTCACGCCGGCGCTGAAGAGCAGGCGCGTCTCGTGCTTGGCCCCATCGCGGAACACGTGGACCCACGTGCACTCGAAGCAGATCAGCACGTCCACGGACTGGCTGCCCAACACGAAGCGCACGCCGTGGCGGGGAATGAAGCACTGCGCCGGCCCCGCGCCTTCGGCCAGCAGGCCCTCGTAGACGGCCTCCACGAGCCGGCGGTGCTCGCCGACGTCCGTGACGTCCACCTTGTCGAGGACGCCGTAGTTGTGGAAGCGCTCCGGCTCCGGGGAGAGCACGCCATCCACCAGCCGGTGCGGATTGAGCGTGAAGAGGGTGACGCTCGAGGCCTGCTCCAAGACGTCCCGCGTGTCGTCGGGGAACGCCGAGAGGACCTCCTTCTCGTCGCGTCCCGCGAACGGCACCGCCGCGGCGCGCTCGGCCTTCGTCATGTCTTCGAGCTTCTTCGCCTTCTCGCCGCAGCCGATCAGGAGCAGGGCCGTCAGGCCCAAGGCGAGGAACGTGCACGGGCGTCGGGTCATGGAGCCTCCGCGCTCAGGGTACCGGCGGCAGCGGCCGGAGCATCTGGATGTGACCATCCGTCTCACCGATCCTCCGGAAGCCGAGTCGTTCGTACAGCGCGCGGGCCGGGTTGCCGCGCATGACCTGGAGGTACACGGGGAGTTGCTGGGCGGTCGCCGACTCGATGATGTCCTGCAGGATGCGCGTCCCGATGCCCCGGCGCTGGACCGCCGGCACGAGCACGACGTTGGCCAGCGTGACCCGTGTCTCGTGCTCCTCGACTTCGAGGTAGCCCGCGGGCTTGCCGTCGACGAGCACGATCTGGGGACGGGCCGTGGCGAGCCACGCGTCGACGAATCCGTCCTGGGCGACCTCGTCCCACGGCCCCCAGGTCGCTTCCACCGCGTCGCGCAGGCCCTCGTGGTGGGCCTCGCGCAGGAACGCATCGTCGTGGTCACCCCGCGCCCGAAGCGTGTAGGCGCCCCGCACGGCGGGCAGCAGGCGCCGCAGCGGCCAGAGGGTCACCAGGGCGCCGAAGCCACCGAACAGCACCAGGGCAATCGGCAGGGCGATGGCCAGGCGCGCGCCGGTGGTGGTCATGCGGTGCAGCGCGTCCGCCGCGTCGGCAGGAACGCCTTCGTGCAGGCCGATGAGGCGCGGGGCCACGATCCAGAGCAGCAAGACGGGGATCCACTGCAGGCGCAGCATCGCCATGAACGATCGGCGCCACAGTCGCTCCTCGCGTCGCAGGGGCCAGCCGAAGTGGAAGCGCTGCTGCAGCAGGCGGCGCGCGCGTAGGGCGAACAGCGTCAGGCCGCCGGCACTCAAGAGCGTCGCGACGGCGAGGAACGCCGGCACGGCGAGGAGCCCGAAGGTCAGGGGAGCCTGCTCGGGGGGCGTGCCGAGCTCGCCGAAGTAGGCCACGGTCGTGCGCGTCTGCGCCAGGATCACGCCGATCATGTGGTGGCTCAAGCGTCGGACGGCCAGGCTCGTCATGATGCCCGCGGGGATGAGCACGGCGATCAGCCCGAGGATCGCGAGCAACTCCAGTCCGACGAACTTGAGTGCGTGACCCAGCGCCCGGCGCCCGGAGCCCTTCTCGCCGCGTGCCGCCGCCAGGGGCATGCGCACGATCTGCAGGATCGTGGTGCGCATGGTGAGCAGGACGACGAGGACGACGACGAAGGGAACCACGAGCGGCACGTAACTGAAGAGCGCCCACGCGCGCTGCGACCAGGTCACCGCCGGCTTGAGGCTCTCCGGGTCGAAGTACTGCAGGCTGCGCAGGATGTTCGTGACGTCGCCGCCGGCCGTGTCCGCCTCGGCCGCGCCGATGAGGGGCCCGTAGGGCGTCGGGTCGGTGGGCGCGGCACGTGCCTCCGTGGCCGTGAGGCTGGCGTGGATGTCGGTGCGGATCTTGCCGAAGCCCGCGTCGAGCAGGCCCTGCTCGGGGTTGGCCAGCGCTGACGTGGTGCCCGTGACCTGCAGCAGCAGCGTGACGCAGCCCAGGAGCAGCAACAGGGACAGCAGCAAGGTGGCCGTCGCCAGCGCGGTGTGCAGCCAGAGCGTGAGGCGTCGCGGCACGCGCGCACGCGAGACGAACAAGGGCAGCAGGAGCACCAGCAGGGCGAGCCAGGCCAGCACGGTGAACAGCTGCCCCGTGATGGCGGAGGCGTGCGCCATGCGCGCCTCGTGCTGCGCACGGATGACCTTGCTGGCCTTCTGACGTTGCACTTCGAGCCCTACGTCGACGAGCCAGCGCAGGAACGCCTCGCGCTCCGCCGGGCTGGCGGCACGCCAGGCCTCGATGCTGCCCACCAGGGGCCGCCACGCCTCGGGGATGCCGGCTTCGACCTGCGCGGGCTCCAGCGGGGCGCGACGCAGCCATGGGCTCGGCATCGTCAGGATGGAGCCGACGATGCCCAGCAGCAGCAGCGCGGTGGCGGTCGGGCGCCACCAGCGTGCGACGGTCGCGAGGGCCCTACGCGCCTGCAAGCGTCTCCGTCGGGTCGTCGAGACCGAGCGTCGCGTGCTCCGGGGGCGGGTCGCGCGAGGGGCGCATCCACGGGCTCCACGCCGACGGGGCTACGCGCGCGTGTGGGGGGCCCACGTCGATGGCGCTCGCCGCGCGGTCGATCGTGTGCGTGCTCATGGCCGCCTCTACGCGGGGAGGGTGAGGTTCAGGTTGATCGCGTCGGGGTGCTCGACCAGGTCCAGGCCGTAGGCGTGGATCGTGATCATCGTCTCGTCTGTCGCGTTGTAGATGCGGTGGACGTCGCCCAGGCCGGGGCGGACGGCGCACAGGTCGCCGGGGCCGAACTGGCGATCGGAGGTCTCGTCGACGGCATGGGTGCCGTCGTCGCCCTCGGCGCAGTCGTAGCAGACGACGTTCGGCTGGCCGCGGTACACGCCCACGGAGCCCCAGGCCGTGTGGCCATGGATGTCGGTGCCCTGCCCCGGGAGCCAGACGAGCGCGAGCAGGGTGTAGCGGCCGGCCGGGTCGGCGTAGAGCTGGTGCTTGCGATACCAGTCAGCCCGCGACTCCTGCTGGGACGGACGCAGCAGGTCGGGCTCCGCCAGCAAGGTCTTCAGCGCCTCGCACACGTGGTCCGGGACGGCGTCCAGGTCGTGCTGCGCGAGGATCGCGTCGACCTGCTCGGCCCAGGCCTGGATCGCGGGGTGGCTGCCCGCCGTGAGGCCGTAGCGATCCGAGGAGCATGGCTGGGCGGCGTGGGCGCCCGAGGCGGAGGTGTCGGCGGTCATGGCTGGGGCTCCCGGTCGGCGATGCCCCAGCCTACCGGGTGGGGGGAAGGGGGGGCAATCCGGGAGCGGAGATCGCGGCCGGGTCGGGCGCTGCCCGCTACTTGGCGCCCTTGCGAGCCTCGAGGATCTCCTGGGCGTCCTTGACCCGGATCGAGCCCAGGTCGCGCACGGTCGGGCTCGCGGCGCCGGCGGAGAGTGCCAGCAGCGTCCCGACGAACCGGAAGCGGCCCTCGACATGGGCGAACGACCAGAGGTGCCAGCCGCTCTCGGCCTCGGCCTTCATCAGCCGCAGGGAGTAGAGGCCGATCGGCTGCTTCATGGCGCGCAGGGCGACGGTCTGGTAGCCCGTGGCGAGGTCGTCCGCCGGGTCGATGAAGCGCTCCGTGAGGATGGCCGTCTGACCGGCGGCCAATCGCTCCGCGATGGCCTCGGGCAAGGACGTCACCTGGGCGCCCCGCACCGCGTACTCCTTGACGAGCCCGTCCACGCGCTCGTCCCCCTCGCCGAAGGCGTGCGTGAACCACGCCTTGGCGTCGGGCAGGAGCAACTCGCGTGCGTCGGCCTCCGCCCGCGCGGGCTCCCCCGCCTTGCAGGCCGCGATGAGTTGCTCCATGCGGGCGTGGAACGCGGCGAGGGTGTCCGGCACGGCGTCGGCGGCCGGCTCCGGCGGCTCGGCCGGCAGGGGCGCGAGCTCCGCGGGGGCCTGCGCCGCCTCCCCGTCGGGCGAGCCGGTCAAGCGCGGCGGCCCGCCGGCCCGCGGCGCGGACGCCGGCGGCGCCTCCAGGGGGGCGGGCTCAGGCGCGGGGCCTGCGGCGGGTGCGGCGGGCGGGGCGTCGTCGCCGCAGGCCCCGAGGAGGAGGGCGCAGACGAGGAGGGGCGCGCAGAGCAGGGATCGGGAGTGATGCATCACGCTCCGTACGGCATGGCCGGCTCACGCCCCAGCAGCCGGGCGTAGACGGCCAAGGCGCCGCGGTGGTGGGCCGTGTGATCGTTGATGCCACCCAGGATGGTGCGCCGCGGCATGCCTTCCATGAGCTTGCCGCGGATGGGGTCGTCCCAGGCCTCCGGGGCCGAGCCGGCGATCGAGGTCAGCGCCTCCTGGCAGGCGGTCCGCCACCAGGCGAGGGCATCCTCGAGGCTGGTGATGGCGCGGACCTCCTCCTCGTGCTCGGCGAAGTCCATGCTGAAGCCCTGGGGGCGGAACGCGCCTTCCAGGAACCACTCGACGGTCTGGGCCGCGTGGGCGATCTGCTGGGCGACCGTGAACATGCCCTCCTTGGGCGCGAACTCGCCATCGGCGTCATCGAAGCACTCGACCGTCTTCTCGAAGTACGTCTGGATGGCCTGCAGTTGGCGCGTGAGGTCTTCGTTGGCCATGGGCCCTCCTAGCACGACATCGGCTCGTAGGCGTCCAAGGTATACTTCGCCGCGAAGGAGGGAACCATGCGCATCGCTTCCCGCGTGATCCTCACGGCATTCGTCGCCGGCCTGCTGGGCGCCGCGCCGGTCGTTGCCGACGAGTCCCCGGCGGCCCGCGAGCCGGCCACCCTCGCGCCCGCCTCCTTGACACTTCGCTACCGGCCGTCGCGCCAGTGGCGCTACACCCTCCCGGCCGAGCGCTACGTCCGCGTCGGGGGCGCCATCGACTTCGCCAAGGTCGGCGGGGCCCGCTTCGTCACCGAGGTCGAGGGCGCCGGCCTGAAGGTCGACACGGACGGCGATGGCGTCACCGACGTCAAGATCGCCGAGAAGTCCGGCTACGTCCGGCTGCGCACGAAGGCCGGCTTCGACTACAGCGTGCGCCTGCGCAACACGGGCTCCGGCTGGGCCTACGCCGCCTCTGGGGCGCGGGTCGCGACGGTCGGGGGCGTTCAGATCAGGCTCCTCGACCAGGATGGCGACGGCCGCTACGACGGCTACGGCCGCGACGCGATGATCGTCGGCAGCTCGCGGGCCGCCTCGTTCCTGTCCAAGGTCGTCAACATCGGCGGGGCCCTGCACGCCATCGAGGTCGCCGCGGACGGCACGACCCTGAAGCACGCGCCCTACCGCGGCCCCACGGGCCGCATCGACCTCGTGCGCCGCTGGCGGGCCGAGGCGCGCCTGCAGTCGGCGGTCCTGCGCAGCGAGGATGGCGCCTGGTCGTTCGACCTGGCGAGCCACGCTGATGGCCTGGCCGTGCCGGCGGGGCGCTACCTGCTCCACGGCGGCACCCTGGGGCTGGGCGACAGCCAGGTGCGCTTCCGCCGGGGCAAGTCCGCGCCGATTGCGGTCGCGGCCGACGCCACGGCGAAGGTCCAGGGCGGGGGCCCGCTCGAGGCCGAGTTCGCCTACCAGCGCCAGGGCGACCAGCTGATCCTGAGCCCGGAGGCCCTGCGCTGGTTCGGCCGTGCGGGCGAGGAGTACTACGGCTGGGCGCCCTTCGGGAACTCGCCGGAGTTCACGATCACGGACGTCCACGCGAAGAAGGAGGTCGCCAAGGCGATCTTCACGGGCTGCTGAGGCGAGGGCTTCGGTCCGGCCGCCGTGCGCGTGCCCTCCAGCATGACCGTCGAAGTGACGATGAAGGCCCTGACCTGGGCCTTCGGCGAGGTCCGTGCCGAGACCCGCTGACCTGCGCCCCTTGCCCGCGTAGATTGGCCCTTGGAGGCCCGTGTGAAGCCGCGTTCCGCGACCGCCCTGCCGCTTGTCCCGCTTCTGCTTGTGGGCTGCCTGCTGGGCATCGGCCCGCTACGCGGGGCTGCCGTGGCCGAGGACGCCGCCCCGCCGCCGCGTGAGGCCGTGGTCCCGGTCAAGGTCGTGGCCGGCAAGCTGGTCATCGCCTGCGACATCTCGACCGCCGCCCGGCGGATCCCGGTGAACCTCTTCGTCGAGCTGGACGCCAAGAGCGGCCTGCGCCTGCACAACCGCGCGGCCGGGGGCATCCGGGCGGAGAACCGTGACGGGACGACCAACCCCATCACGATCCACCTGCCGGACATGCCCATCACCGTGGCCAAGCGCGAGCACGGCCCCGAGAAGAGCTACGAGGACTTCACCCGCTTCCACTCCCCGAACCTGGGGGAGGTGGCCCTCGTGGGGAGCATCGGCTCGCAGGTCTTGAAGGACTACCACGTCGTCTTCGATCTCCACGACGGCCTGATGCGTCTGCGCGCACCCGCCGCGCAGCGCGACGATGCGGCGGACGAGGTCGAGGGCTCGATCACGACGCCGTTGACCCTGACGAACGACCTGGCCTGGTTCACCGTCCAGTTCGCCGACGGCAAGAGCGGCGCCATGGCCCTCGGGACCTCGCAGTTCGACACGCTCATCGATCGGCAGGCCGCCGATCGCCGCGGCAAGCCCGCCGGCGACGTCGGCGCCCTCTCGGTGGGCGACCTCGACCTGGCGGCCTTCGTCGCGCTGCGCCCCGAGGACATTGCCCAGGTCCACAAGGACGGCGTGGTCGGCCTCACGGGGCTCAACCTGTTGCAGCACTTCCGCGTCGAGATCGATCGCGTGAACCGCTTCGCGCGCTTCACCGAGCGCAAGCCCGCGGCGTTCCCGACGGCCGACCTCGCGTTCTTCCGCGCCCGCGCCGAGGAGGACGGCGACGCCGTCGAGGCATTCCTGAAGGCCCACCCGAAGTCGCGGCTGGCCGTCGAGGCCGCGCGCTTGCTGGTGGAGCAGCGTCTTGACGAGGATGCCGACGCCGAGACCACGGGACGCGCCCTGCGCTGGGTGAGTGACACCCACGGCGAGGATCTGCGCGCGACGGCCATGCTGGGCCTCATGCGGATGCTGGCCGAGGCCGGGCGCCCGAAGCTCGTCGTGGCCGCCGGCAAGATCGGCGTCGAGAGCGGCCGCAAGGATCGCTACCCCGACAGCGTGGCCAAGATCCACCGGGACATGGGGCGCGTGCTGCTCGAGAGCGGGGCGGGCCGCGAGGCCTGGAAGCACCTGCTCTCCGCGGCGTTCGGCATGCCCGAGGACGGGCTGGTGAACCTCTACCTCGGCCGCTTCTACGAGCAGGGCGGGCGCGTGCGGCGCGCCTTCAGCCGCTACGTGCAGGCGTCGATCGTGCCCGAGAGTGGCCCCCAGGCGCTCGAGGGGCTCGAGCGCCTCGCCGGCAAGATGCCCGGCGAGGAACCCTTCTCCGTCGACCTCGTGGAGCGGCTCATCGGCGGCAAGGTCCTCAACTTCGGGGCGGCCACGAAGTTCGAGCCGACGCCGAAGAACAGCAGCAACCGCGTCGTGCTGCTGGAGTTCTTCACCAACGCGCACCTCGAAGCGGCCCTGGGCGGCGCGCTGGGCAACGAAGGCATCTTGAGCCACTTCCCGCGCAAGCACCTGGCGGCCCTCGCCTACCACCTGCCGACGCCGGAGATGGAGCCGCTCGTGAACGCGCTGGCCATGGACACGGCGCCGCGCCGCGGCGTGCGACCCGACCGGCCCGCCCTGCATGTGATCGACGGCGTCCTGCAGGGCCCGGGCGCCGCCCGCAGCGACCAGAAGGAGCTCGTCTACAACCGCCTGCGTCGCAGTGTGCTCGAGCGCCTCGCCACGCCGGCCACGTATTCGCTCTCCATGGCCGTGCGCTTCGACGGCGACACGCTGGACGGGGCGCTGGTCGTCCAGGGGCCCGCGCAGGAGGGGTTGCACGTGCACCTCGTCCTGGCCGAGAAGGGCGTGCTCTTCCCCGGCAAGAGCAAGGTCGTGATCCACCGCATGGTGGCGCGTGCGAGCCTGCTCGGCGGTGCGCTCGGCAAGGCGCTGGACGCCGACGCGGTCAAGCACGAGATTCCCTTCCGCGCGTCGCTGCAGGAGATCGTCAAGGCCAACGAGGCCTACCTCGACCGTCTTGCGGCCGAAGGCAAGGGGAGCGCGCGTCGACTCTCCACGCGCATCGATCCGGAGCAGGTCACGCTCGTGGCCTACGTGCGCGACGCGACCGGCGCCGTACTGCAGGCCATGCAGCTCGACCCGGAGGTCCTCGAGTAGCTCCATGCGTGCTGTCCTCGACGACCTGGCCGAACGCGGCACCGACGCCCTGCGCGGACGCAACGTCCGCTTCTACCTGCGTGAGGCGTTGCCGGCCGTCATCGCGTCCATCGCGCTCCCGCCCCTGCTCGTGCTGCTCGTGCAGTTCGCCCAGCGCGCCGCGGGTCTGGAGCCGTGGCGACCCGGCGCGTGGGGGCTCGCCGCGGCCATGGCGCTCACGGCCCTGCTGGTGGCGTGGCTCGTGACGTCCTGGGCCCGGCGTCTGCCCGTCGATCGCCGCAGCGCGCTGGGGTTGATCGACCGGGCCGCCGACGCGGGCGAGCGCCTCGTCACGGCCGATGCCTTGCTGGCCTCCGGCGCCCCCGGCCCGTTCGCCGCTGCCGCGGTCGAGGACGCGCGCTGGTTCCTCAAGCCCGCGCAGGCGGCCGAACCCGAACTGCCGCCGGCGCCGGCGCCCACGTCGAGTCTGCCGCGCGGCCTGCTCTACGGCCTGGCCGGCCTCGCCCTGCTCTTCAGCGCCCTGCATCCGATCGGGGTCGACGCCGGGGACGAGCTCGGCCTCGAGACGGCGGAGGCGCCGTACCACATCCCCGACCGGACGGCGCCGGTCGAGAGCCCTCCGTCGACGACACCCGACGCCCGCGTCCCGACCCCGCCGGCCCCTGCGGCCGGCGCGCGTCCCGAGACCAAGGCGACCGACGCGGCGGCGCCCTCGCGCCCGACGGACCTGCCGGAGGAGGTCACGCGCAAGGAGGGCAAGGGCGGC
>JARGNS010000010.1:18475-23030 GCA_029213105.1 Planctomycetota bacterium | reverse complement strand
GGGCCTGCAGGTGTCCCGGCAGCAAACGCGCTCCGCGCTCGACCGCGGCGGCGATCTGCGCGAACAAGGGCTACCAGGTCGAGATCGGCTCGCGAGCGCGCATCCGGGGCAACGGCGGCGCGGGCATCGGGTACAGGTCCGGCACGGCGTCTCCCGTGCTTCTGGCGGGCAGCGAGGTGACCGGCGCCCCCTCGAACACGGCCGTGCCCGACTTCCAGTTCGGCCTGAGCAAGGTGTTCGGGAACAACCTCACGTCGCTCAAGAGCATGGCCGACACGGCTGTCAACGATCACAGCGTCCTGCCCGCGAACCTCGGGGAGTACACGCTGACGGTGATCGAGGGGGACGCCCATTTCACCAAGGAGCGCCCTCTGCGAGGCACCGGCATCGTGATCGTCACGGACGACTGCTTCATCGAGTCCGGCTCCAACTCGTTCTTCAACGGGGTCCTGTGGGTGGCGGACGACCTGATCGTCGACGGGCCCTGCTACCTGCGCGGTACGTGCATCGTCGGCGATCGCGCCGTGGTGCGCGGGACGGGCGGCGACCACGCCGAGATCGAGTACGACGCCGGCATCATCGATGAACTCATGACACGGATGGGCAGCTATCGCCCCAGCAAGGCCACGTTCCGGCTCGACGGCGAGCGGAGCTTCGGCCAGGGGAGCACGCCCTGATGCGACGCACGAACGACCGCGGCTTCGGCCTCCTGGAAGTCCTCATCGCCGTGACGCTGCTCTCGATTGCGGCCATGGCCAGCATTGCCTTCATCCTGCGCGACACGCAGCACGGGGAGTGGGTGCGTGACAAGGCCTTCGCTCGTCAGAAGGCGATGGCCATCCTGGCGGAACTGCGCGCCTTCGTCGAGGGCGGCGAGGGCGAGGTCGCGGCCGATCTCGACGGCTTCGACGATGGGGTGGGCCACGAACCCTCCCTCACCATCCAGCCCGACCCTTCGGACCCCGGTGCGTTCCTGCCGCCGGGCAATGTCGTCTCGGGCAACATCCGTGACCGCGGGGTCTGGCGTTGGTTCCGCCACATCAGCGTGCGGCCGTTCCCGGGCATCGCGACACGCGACCTTCGAATCTGCACCGTGAAGATCTACCGCATGCGTGCCGGCGACATCATGCCCGGCGAGCTGATGGCGGACGTCTCCTCGGTCATCCGCACGGTGGGGGATGCCTTCCCGACGACGCAGGTCTACGACGTGTATCTCGTGGCCTGCGAGAACGTCCCCGGCTGGTGGGTGTTCATGGACTCGATCCAGCCGTTCATCGAGGCGACCCTGACGGATCTCGAGGGGCGCAATCCGGGGCTGCGGTTCCGCACGCACTGGGTGACCAAGCTCGGGTACGGGCGAGACGAGGAGTACGCGCCCTACACGAACGAGACGCGTGACAGCCGAGCCGATACACCGTGGACCTACTGCTATCCGGGTGCGATGCCCGCTGGCATGGCCTCCCAGCGCTACTACGTCCCCGATCGGTTCGACGCGCGCCTGAACCTGGATGGCACCACGACGCCGAGCTACATCGGTGCGTGGGCCGAGCAAGAGCCGTTCGACGATGACAATGGCGACGGCCAGCGTGACACCGGCGAGGCCTTCACCGACCTCGACGGCGACGACCGCTGGGACGTCGGCAACGAAGCACCGTACGCCCTCGCCGACACGGCCAACCACTGCAAGCGCTATCCCGAGGCGATCGCACACCATGACGCCCGCGTCGCGGCCGGTCTCGAGACGGAGGCGTCGCTCACCTGGCGGCTGCTGCTCGATCGCATGATCCTGGACCCCGACCGCTTCCACAACGCGCTCATCGTGAATCTGCACGGTGAGCTCCTGCCCATGCCGCCCGCACGCAACTACAGCGATGCGGCCAGCGCGCCCGAGCAGTACCCCGGCTGGCGCGTGGTGGCGCACCCGGAGCACCTGATGCCTCGGCGCGTGGCCGCCGGGACGATCCCCGCCGTCGCGCCGCGCTTCCGCGTCCACGCGTGGAAGACGGCCTTCGCCGGCACGGCCGGCAGCGCGACGCTCATGGCCCAGGCCGAGCCCTACAGCGACCTGGATGGCGATGGCGCCTGGAGCGCCGGCGAGCCCTTCCAGGATTGGAACGGCGATGGCGTCCGGAGCGCCGGGGCCCCGGTCACGTTCGTCTTGCCCGGCGCCGATTGGTCCCAGGCGCCGAACGCCGCCACCGCGCCGTCGATCCAGATCGAACGCCTCCCGGGTGGCATCGACGCCGATGGCGACGGGAGCGCGGATGCGTATCGCCCGTTCGAGAACGCGGTGCGCTACCCCGAGGGACACGCCGACGGCAACGGGGACGGAATCCGGCAGGTCGCGGAGCTGTACTTCGACCTGGACGGCAACGGCGTGAAGGACGCCCACGATCCCCACCAGGAACTCGACGGCGACGGCACGTACGGCACGACCACCGAGAGCATCCAGGATACCGATGGAGACGGTGTGCACGACGGCACGCGCCCGGCCGAGCCCTACACCGATGCCGATGGCGATGGGCGCTGGGACGCTGGCGAGCCGTATTGGGATCGCAACGGCAATGGCAAGCGCGACGGTCCGACCGCCGCGACGCCGCCGGCCTGGCAGCCGTGGAATCCCGCGACCTTCGGCAACACGGGGGCCGAAGAAGTCTATGTGGCCGACCATGGCGAGCCGTTCCTCGACCTCGATGGCGACAAGACCTACGACGAAGCCGAGACGTTCCTCGATACCGACATGGATGGCGTGCGCGACGGCGGCTTCGAGCGCGGGGAGATGTGGTACGAGATCGTCTACGACGCCGCCGAGAAGCGCACCGTGGTCACGCTGCACGGCACGCCGCTCGAGACGCCGCAGCTCGGCACCGCGGGACTGCCGGCACGCTGGCGGCTCTACGACATGGACTACATCCCCTGTCCCACGCCGGACAGCGCTGCCGGGGCCGATCGGTTCGCGCGCGATCTGGCGTGGAGTGGCGATGCGCCCAAGAACACCGCACGCTGGCGGATCACGCTGCCGCTCGCGAGTGCCCGCTCCGTGCTCGAGAGCACGCCCGGAGCCGGCGACGGCGACCAGGCCGACCGGCTGATCAGCGCCGAGCTGCGCCTCGGCGCCGATCTGACGACCGGCACCATGTGGCCGGTGCGCCACGATCCGCGCAACGTCTCGCGCACCTTCGCGTGGTTCCACGCCGACCCCGAGACCGTTCCGTTCAGCGAGCGCTATCAGATCCAGGGTGATCCGCGCCACTGCCCCTACGCCGACATCGATCGCGCCGGGACCACGGCGGCCAACGGCTACAACTGGTACTGGGACGACTTCAGTGACGGTACGGGCAACTTCCAGGGGGCATGGCCGGCCTTCGACGCCGGACGTCTGCGGGATCGCTGGAAGGGGCGCAGTGCCCATGACACCGCACGCCTGTACCAGTGGCTGCGCACGGCGATCGTCAAGAGCGAGGCGCTCTGGAACTCGCAGACGGGCTTCAGCTTCTACTACATGTCGCTGGGCGGCGATGTGGGCTATGACAGCGCCAACGGCTACGCGAACAGCATCCCGATGGATGGCAAGCCCTTCGGCCTGAGCGGCGACGTGTTCGAGAACTCGATCACGGGCAACGGGGGCACGGCGAGCATTCGTGGCAGCTGCAAGTACGTCCGTGAGAATGCGGGCGCGAGCGCGGGCCTGCGGTCCTCCGGCTACTGGTGGAGCAAGCCGTGGCTGGGCGAACTCTGCCCCGACCATGCCTACGCCGACCAATGGAAGGCGTGGGGCAATCTGCGCGCGGGCATCGGTACGGCCGCCGCAGAGTTCCACCAGGTCCGGCGCCAGTCCATCACGGCAGCGCAGCAGCCGCTCGGCACGACACTCGCCGCATCGACCGCACGCACGAAGGAGGAGGGCTCGACGTCCTTCTTCAACGTGGGGACAAGCAGCGCCACCTACCATCACCAGTTCCGGGGGGGGCAGACAGGCAGCCTCGTCGAAGACGGGCCCGAGCTCTCGGAGGAGTACAACTTCCCCCTGCCGACCCAGGCACCCATCAGCCGCCCGTTCCATCTCGCGATCGGCTACAGCGGCGGGCTCGGCGACGAGTTCTCCTACACGGATAGCTACCCTCGGTTCCAGGCGCAGCTCGTGCGGCGCTACTACGACCACGAGTCCAGCGGTCTGGTGGGCAGTGGCCTCGTGCGCCTGCAGGAGCCCGGCCTGGATCCGCGCGGGGGCTACATCGTGATCAACGGCATCGATCGCACGACGGAGTCGGGCACGTCGTTCATCGCGCGCTACAGCATGCTGTCCCTGGTCCACAGCTTCTTTGCGAGCGGCCTCCCGGCGACAGCGAACCGCGTCTCGCAGCTACCCCGGCTGCAGATCCTCAGTCCCACCCTCATCACGGAGTTGGACGCCCCCGAGACGATCGAAGTGCGCTGGCGTACCGAGTGGCGGCGTTGGGACGGGAAGAAGTACACCACGTCCTACGCCGATGGCTTCGGCGAGTCGGCGGCGGACCTCGTCTATGTGCCCATGGTCAGCAAGGACAACGGCAAG
>JARGNS010000010.1:0-18465 GCA_029213105.1 Planctomycetota bacterium | reverse complement strand
TGGACGGTGAGCCCGTCACGCCGGGCACCCTGCCGTGGATCGAGGGCTCCGGGCGTGATCCCGACCAGACCCTGTTGGATCTGGCCGCGGGTGACGAGACCTACACGTGGAGCGTGCCCGCGAGCTCGTTCCCCCAGGGCTCGTACCTGATCCGCATCGAGGGTTTCCGCCTCGACGAGGCGCTGCACTACACGCAGCACATGGAGAAGATCTATGTCAATCGCTAGTGCCACGCGGCGCGGCCGGTCGGCACGGCCGCTCGGGTTCACGATGTTCGAGGTCGTGATCACCCTCGGCATCCTGACCATCATGGTGCTCATCGTGCAGGCCACGGTGGATGGCGCGACGCGTGCCGAGCGCCGCCTGCGCGCGACGCGCATCGCCACCGAGCGGGGCGAGCGCATCACGTACGAGCTGCTGGCGTCGGTCAACGGGAGCCGCATGCTCTTCGGGGACGACGGCGTGGGCCCCGACTACCTCGACGCGCTCGAGCTCGGCGAGCGGCCGCTCCTGGCCGGCGCACGCTTGCCCCGCATCGACGAGCTGAACCCCCTCGGCCCCGATGCCGAGGGGGAGCCGGCCACGGGCAACATCCTGCTCTTCGCCCGGGAGACGGACGCCGTGGAGGTCATTGCGGATGCCGGCAGTGGGATCACGCGGCACGTGGATCTCTACCGCATCGTGTGCGTGTATCCGACCCAGACGACGCGCAAGTTGCTGCCCGATCCGCCGGTCCAGCCTTCGCGCGACCTGGTCGTCTGGCGCAGCGTGCGCTTCGCCAATCTCAGCCAGTTGGAAGGCATCGACGAGGACGACGAGCGCCGCAGCGTGGTCGCGGACCTGGCCAACCGGCATGGTTGCGAGCATGCGTGGGATCTGGGCGCGCCGTTCGCGAGCGCGTTCTTCCGGCTCGGGGCGCTTGGCACGATCGAGACGTTCGCCGAGGCCAACATGAGTCTCGTCGAGGATCCGGACGCGAGCGAGGGGGGGCGCCTGCTCTACGCCGATACCCAGTTGGCGCGCACGCTGGCGGGGGACTACCACCGCGGTGCGCGCCTCACCAACGACGACCCCGCCGCGTGGACCCCCGATGGCTTCGAGGTGAAGATCTCCGGTCTGAGCGGTTCCCGGAAGGTCTGGATGCATCTCGTCGTGGAGACGCCCGGTGGGCGCGGCATCGTGGGGGTGCAGTCCAACACCGTCATCGCCCACCCGCGCGACCTGTAGCCTGCGCGGCGTGCGGCGGCGAGACGTACGCTTGCTTGCGGCCGTCCGCCTCCGCAGGATGTGCGGCCATGACGCATCACGACGACGACCCTCTCAAGAAGCCCGGTTCCGGTGAGCAGCAGATCGAGGAGATCCGCCAGTTGCACGACGGCGTCTCGGACGGGCTGGTCGCGCTCGAGCCGCTCGACCTGCGCTCGATCCACTCCGCGGACGACCTGCTGCGGGCGATGTCGCGTACCGCGTTCGCCGGCCGCACCCT
The DNA here is from genome assembly GCA_029213105.1 of Planctomycetota bacterium. Lineage (GTDB taxonomy): Bacteria > Planctomycetota > PLA2 > PLA2 > JAEUHO01 > JAHEIK01. The sequence continues at coordinate 16,979 of JARGNS010000010.1, read as the reverse complement.
CGGTGAGGCGGCCGACATCCTCCACGAGATGGTCGAGGACGAGGACTGCCTCGTCGTCTGCTCGCTCTCCGGGGCCATGACGGTCGCCAAGATGGGGCTCGTGCTGTGCGACATGATCGACGACGGCTGGGTCGATCTCGTCGTCTCCACCGGGGCCCTGATGGCCCACGGCTTCGTCGAGGCCACGGGGCGCTCGCACTTCAAGTACGACCCCTCCATGGATGACCAGGAGCTCTACGACAAGGGCTACGACCGCGTCTACGACACCCTGGAGCTCGAGCAGAGCCTGGACGACATCGAGCGCATCGTCTACGAGGTCATGCTCGCGATGGACCCGACGTCCACGTACTCGAGCGCGGAGTTCCACCACCGGCTGGGCGCGTGGCTCGTGGAGCACACCGAGGGGCGCGGCGTGCTCAAGTCCGCCACGCAGCAGGGCGTGCCGGTCTACGTACCGGCCTTCACGGATTCCGAGATCGGCCTCGACATCGCCCTCTACATGCGGCGCTGCCGGGACCAGGGCAAGCCCTCGCCCGTCTATGACGCCTTCGCGGACCTCGAGGACTACACCGCGCGCATCCAGGCGGCGAAGCGCATCGGCATCTTCACGGTGGGGGGGGGTGTGCCCCGCAACTGGGCCCAGCAGGTCTCGCCCTACCTCGAGATCATGCGCGTCCGCCTCCAGCAGGACATCCCCCTGAAGCGCTTCCAGTACGGCATCCGCCTGTGCCCCGAGCCCGCGCATTGGGGCGGGCTGTCGGGCTGCACCTACAGCGAGGGCGTCTCGTGGGGCAAGTTCGAGAGCGTCGGGACCGGCGGCCGCTACGCCGAGGTCCTGGCCGACGCGACGGTCACCTGGCCGATCCTCGTGAAGGCGGTCCAGGAGCGCATCGCGGCAAGCCGGGCCTGAGCACGGCCTGCCCGCCCTGCCCGCGGCCGCGTGGGCCCGACCCCGGCCCGACCCCGGCCCGACCCCGGCCCGGCCTGGCGCGGCCCGCGGGACCGGGCTGCGCCTCGCGCCGGCCCCTCCCAGGTAAAGCGCGTGTAAAGCGGGGTTGGCAGCTTCGAGGGGTCCGAGTGCGGATCTTACGAAACCTGTACACGAGGCGTAACTGCTTGAAGGTATTGTCCTTATGTCGATCGGGCGCCCGCAGGGCTGCCAGGTTGTCACTTACGGACGTCGTCGGCGGGAAACCATCCCAACCTTCGGGCGTCCAACCCCGTAGAGAAAGCAACCGCAACGCACGGAACCGGCCCCGCCGCGTCTGCTTCGCCCGCCTTCGACCCCCCCAGGACGACTCCTCCACCATGATTCGCCCTCTCCCCAACTACCACCTTCCCGACATGTTCACGGACCTCGACGAGCGTCCGGGGGCCTTCCCGAGCCGCGACCGCGCCTTCGATGCCGTGGAGCGCGCCCTCGCGCGGCTCGGCGTCGAGGACCCGGCGACCCTGCGCTCCCCGCGCCCGGTCGAAGACGCGCTGAGCGATACGGCCCTCCCCGAGGGCACGCTGCTCGTGCTCAGCCCCTCCGAGCTGCGTGCTGCCGAGGTGGATGTCGAGGAGACCGTCAAGGACGAGCGCCTCGGTGGTGCCGTCTACCTCTCCCTCCCGCACCCGGATGACCTGAACGGTCGGGCCCGGACGATCCGCGAACTCGCGGCCGCCGCGCCGACCTTCGGCTTCAACGGCAGCCTGCGGGCCCTGCCGGCCACGCGCCTCGGGCGCACCACGCAGGTCGCCATGCCGCTGCATCTGCGCAGCTATCGCTTCCTGCTGGCGGACACCCCCGGCTTCCGCGTCGCGGTCGTCGCGCGCGCCCTGCCTGGCGGCGGCTTCATCGGCCTCTGGACCGGCAACGAGCAGATCCTCGCGGAGATGCACGCCGTCCTTGCCGGCTGCATCGATGCCTCCGGCCACGACGTCCCCGAGCCGGCCGCCCCCGTGCCGGACCTCGAGGGAGTCGACCAGGAAGGCGACGTCTGGAAGATCGCCGAAGAGCTGCGCGCGTACCGCGTCGTCCGGGAAGCCGAGCTGCGCCAGATCGCGCGTGCGGCGGCCCTGCGCGGCGTTGCCCTGCGACGTGAGCGCGAAGAGGCCAAGCGCAAGCAGCGCGCGGCCACGGGCTCCTGAGCCCGACCTCGAAACCCCAACCCCTTTCCGCCAGCACCCTCCCTCCCAACTCCCTCCCTCCCCGCTGGCGTGAATCGTTGCCCCTGACCCTGTTGACCGACTGTCACTGACGCCTGATTGCCTCCCTCCGCCCGCACCGGCCCCAACGCTGGTGCGGGCGCGCTTTGTTTTGCGCCCGGGGCGTCCCAGGCCGGGTCGGCCCCAGGCATTTGGCTGTCGATCGGCGTGGCTTCGCGTTCCAATCCGAAGCGTGAGCAGCCCCGGCGAGTCCTCCCCCGATCCCCAGCGGACCAAGGCCCGCCTCGGGGCCTACGTGCGTGCCCTGCTCGCACGCAACGAGCACGTGAACCTCACGGCGGCGGCGAGTCCCGGGGCCGCGCGCGACATCCTCGTGGAGCCGAGCCTCGCCGTGGCCGCGAGCTGGGATCGCCCCGAAGCGCCGCGGGTGGCGGTCGATATCGGCTCGGGCAACGGATTTCCCGGCGTGGCCGTGGCCGCCCTGTGGCCGGACTGCCAGGTCGCGTTGGTCGAGCGGCGCCGCAAGAAGGCACTCGCGATCCAGGATTGCCTGGCCATGGCGGGGATCGAGAATGCCACCGCCCTGGCCTGCGACGCGCGCGAGCTCAAGCGCGAGCGGCCGGAGTTGCTCGGCCAGGCGGACCTCGTGACCTTGCGGGCCGTGACCTCCCTGGAGGAAGGCAATCGGCTGGCGGCCCCGCTGCTGGCCCCCGGCGGCTATGTCGTGCACTGGAAGCGCCCGGGGCTCGTGACGCGCGAAGGCGCGGCCGGGGATCGCGCCGCCGAGATGCTCGATCTCGAGCGCCGTCCGGATGTCGCCCACGGCGTCGACGGCGTCCTGGTGGTGTACGCCCGTACCCTGCGAAGGTGACAGCGGGGCGCGCTGCCCCGCCCGAGGAGGCCCCATGGACATCGCCCACTTGCAGACCCGCGTACGGGAGATCACGCGTGGGATCGAGCATCCGCGCGTGGGCGCCGCGCTCGCGCTTGCCGAGGAGTGTGGCGAGGTCATGCGGTGTGTGCTCGACGGGGAGTACTACGGCAAGGACGTCCGGGCCGCGCTCGCCGATGAGGTCGGCGACGTCTTGATTGCGCTCGCCGAGATCTGCGAGCGCAACGGCATCGAGCTGGCCGACTCGGCGGCGCACGCGCTCGCGAAGATCGAGCGCAAGGCCCCGGCGTGGAAGGAAGAGCTCGGGGATCGCCTCGTCGAGCTGCGCCGCCGGATGGACGGCGAGGGCTGACCTGCGGCCTGGTGCCGTTCAGGACGCCAGGAACATCAACGCCACGCCACCGACCGCCACGAAGGTCGCGATGATCTCGCGCGCACCGAAGCGCTCCCGCAGGAACAGCACGGAGAGCGGTAGCAGGTAGATCGGCATGAGCGAGTTCAGGGTCGTCGCGACGCCCGCATGGGCCGACCACTTCAGACCGACCTGGTTCGCGTAGATCCCGAGGAACGTCCCTACGAAGGACGCAGCCGCGAGCATCCAGAACGCGTCGGGGCGGCGCACCTCGGCGCTCCAGCGCGCCAGTCGCCGGGTGAAGAGGCCGAAGACCATCACGCCGATCGTGCCGGCCGCCATGCGTACGACGGCGCTGTCGAGCAGCGGGGCGTCCTCATTCGCGAGGCCGTGACGCGCGAGGAGGATGGCGACCGTCTGGAAGAGCGCCGCCAGCAAGCCCGTGCGGACGCCACGGCGGAAGCGCGCGGGGTCCGCCTCGTCCTCGGTACGGCGCCGGATGGCCATGCCGATGCCGCCGATGCAGACGAGCATCCCGGCCCACGCACCGAGGGGCTGGGACTCGGACAGGGGCGGCAGCGTGGCGGCCAGCGAGACAAGCACCGGGACCGTCAGGAAGAGCAGCGTCATGCGCTGCGGCCCGAGATCGAGCAGGCTGCGCATCAGCAGGGTGTCGCAGACGGCCAAGCCGAGGAAGCCGCTCGCCGCGAAGATCACGAGGGCCTCGGTGTCGAGGCCCTGGGGGATGGGCGAGCCCGTATGGATCCAGAGTGCGGCGATGAAGAACACGGCCGCGAAGACGTTCTTCCCGAGGTTGAGCGCCACCGCGGAGATCGGGGGATGGATGCGTGCGAACACGATGTGGGCCGATCCCCAGAACAGCGCGCTCAAGGCGGCGGCCACCTCGCCTGCCCACGGGAAGGGAGCGCCCGCGAGAGGGAGCAGGAGGGGAAGGGCGTCCAGCATGGGGGTCAGCGGTCGCCGGGCATCCAGGCCTGGAAGAGGCCCTCGCGCGAGAGCACGGCCGGCATGGCGTGGAGGGTCCGCTTCGTGCCGCCCGCGTGCTCCAGGACCTCGAGGGTCACGGGCACGCCGGGGGGCGCGCGCTGGAAGATCCAGCGGCCCGCCTCGCCTTCGGGCTTGCCGGTCTCTTCCTGATCGCCACCGCGGAGGTCCTTCCAGCGCACGCGCAGGCGGATGCCCTCGACGGAGGGCAGGCCGTGGACGAGCACGACGCACGCGTCCGTCGCAGGCGTGTCCCGGCGGCTCTCGTCGGCTCGCTGGAAGTAGAAGATGCCCGCGACGCCCACCAACATCGCGATGCAGCCCAGGATGACAGCCGTCCGGAAGTGCAGGGGGGGCGGGGGGTGGCTCACGGCGCGCCGAGGATACGGGCCGCGTGGTGGGGCATGCGGCTAGAATTCGGCCGATGCGCAGTCGCCCCGCCCTGCTGGTGCCCAGCCTGATCCTCGGACTGGCCCTGCCGCTGCTCGGGCGTGGCGCGATGGCCGATGTGCTCGTGCCCAAGCGTGGCAAGGCCGTGCGCGGGGCCATCGTCAAGCAGAGCGACACCGAGGTCGTCTTCAACATCTACTGGTCGCGCAATCCGGGCGTCGTGAATCCGGAGCACCTCCAGCGGCTTCCCATGGCCCAGGTGAAGCGTGTCGAGGCGGCGCCGCATCCCGAGGTCGAGATCTGGCGGCGCGTCATGAAGGCGAAGACCGCCGACGAGTTCGCCGCGGCGGGGGCCTACGCCAAGGAGCACAAGCTCAAGGCCCAGGCGAAGGTGTGTTTCGCCCTGGCCCTCGCCCAGGACGCCTCCCATGCCGCGGCCATGAAGGGACTCGGGGGGCGCGGCAAGTGGGATGCGGAGCGCAAGGGCAACCCGCAGCTCGACCCCGAACTGCAGGCCCTGCTCGAGCGCTACGTCGCCGAGGCGGATGCGCCCGCGCGGGTCAAGCTCCAGCGCTCGATCAAGGAGAAGGCGTTCAAGGCGAAGCCCCACGAGCTGGAGCGCTGGCGACGCTCGATCCACCAACCCAAGGGCTACCAGCGCGACCGCCCGCTGAGCTACCGCAGCAACGTCCACAAGGGCGCGGTCTACACGCTGTACGTACCGGAGGGCTATACGCCCGCGCGCATGTGGCCGCTCATGATCGGCCTGCACGGCGGTGGCCCGGACGGCAAGAACGGCGACGAGGTCGTGGGCAGTGGGCCGTCCGCGATGAACTTCTATCAACGTCACGCGGCCAAGCACGGCTACATCGTCGCCTGCCCCACGGCCCTACGTGCCGGCTGGCCGAACAAGGTCAACGAGGACTACGTCCGCGACCTGATCACCGAGCTGCGCTTGCTCTACCACGTCGACATCGACCGCATCTACCTCACGGGGCACTCGATGGGGGGCTTCGGCACGTGGGGGCTGGGGCCGCGTCTGGCGGAGGACCTTGCCGCCATCTCGCCCATGGCCGGTGGCGGAGGGGGCATCAGCAAGCTCGTGGCGACCAAGACGCCGGTGTTCATCTTCCACGGCGCCGACGATCGCGTGGTCGGCCCCAGCAGCGATCGTTCCCTGGCCAAGCAGCTGCTCGAGACAACCCACGACTTCGTGTACACGGAGCTCGACGGCGTCGGCCATGGCTTCCCCGGCTCGGTCCAGCAGGAGCTGTTCGACTTCTTCGATCCGCGCCGGCGCTACGACAAGAAGTACAAGGCCGCCTGGCCCCGCAGCTCCTTCGCAGGCAAGCCCAGCAAGGACGAGGTCACCTTCCTCGGAGACCCCCTGGCAGCCATCCGCGGCGACACGCCCGATCTCAAGGCCTGGCTCGGCTGGCTGCGCCTCGGGGGCGGGCGCGCGCTCGCGGCCGTCTCCGCCCTGGCCGAGCAGAAGCCCGAAGGGGCGGCCAGCGCGATCGGCAAGGTCCTCACGAGTGCCGGCGTCGTCTTCAGCGGGCGCGGCTATGCAGCCCGGGCCCTGGGGGCCCTGGGCGATCCCAGCGGCGCCGTGGCCCTACGCAAGGCCGTCGCCATGCCGGCCGAGCGGGATACGGCCATGGTGGCGATCGAGTGCGCCCGGGCCCTCGTGGCCTTGAAGGACGCCGAAGCCGTGCCGGCCCTCGGCCGGGCGCTCGAGGTCTGGACCGGCTTCTACGAGAGCAAGCAGATGGACCCCATGCGCTACAGCGACTGGCGCCGGGCGACCTCGGTGCTCGCGGCCCTGGCGGAAGCCTGGGCGACGCTCGCGTCGGCCGACAGCAAGCCGGACCTGTTGGCCAAGACCGTCGTCGCGCGCGTCCTCGGGGCCCAGGACAAGGTCCAGACCTCCAGCCGCGTGCCGCAGGATCCCGCGACCACCCGGGTGCAGCTCGCGCGCGCGGTGGCGGAAGCCTACAAGCGTACGAACGCCCCGGCAGGACTCTGGGACAAGCTCCTCGAGGCGCTGGGCAACGACGCGTCCGCACGCGCCGCGGCGGCCGCCCTGCGGCCCTAGGGCTCCTGCGGGCCCCCGGCCGGCGGCTGCGAGGCGCGTCCTCATGAGTTGACAATCGGGTGCGGCGGAAATCCCCCCGTCTGGGCTACCATCTGCGCGCCATGGGTCGCCACGACATCGACATCTCGGACAGCCCCGAGGAGCTTCGACGCTTCGAGCGGCGCCTGATTGCGGACGTCGACGCCCTCGAGCGCATGATCGAGATGGATGTCTTCGAGAAGGGCATCACGCGCATCGGCCTCGAGCAGGAGTTCTTCCTGATCGACGAGCACGGCCGTCCCGCACCCCGGGCCATGGAGGTCCTGGACGCCCTGGGGGGCGACGGCAGCGTCTACCAGACTGAACTGGCCCTCTTCAACATCGAGGTGGCCCTGCCGCCCCACGAACTCACGGGGGATTGCTTCAGTCGCCTCGAGGCGACCCTGCGACGCGAGCTGGGCACCATCCGGGCCGCGGCCCACAAGCACGGCACGGACGTGCTGGCCATCGGCATCCTGCCGACGCTGGGGTGGGAGCATCTCACCCTCGACAACATGACGCCCTCGCCTCGCTACGCCGCGCTGAACCGCCGCGTCACGGCGATGCGCCAGGGCGAGTTCCGCATCCACATCCGCGGGACGGACATCCTCCACGCCACGCACGACAACGTGCTGCTCGAGGCCTTCAACACGTCCTTCCAGCTGCACCTGCAGGTGACGCCCCAGGACTTTGCCAAGACCTACAACGCGATGCAGGTCGCGACGTCGCTCGCCATCGCGGCGAGCGGCAACTCGCCGCTGCTCCTGGGCCACCGCCTGTGGGAGGAGACGCGCATCGCGCTCTTCCGCCAGTCCGTGGACACACGCACCGACCCGGAGTTGCGCCGCGGCAGTCGTCCGCGCGTGTTCTTCGGCGACGAGTGGGTCAAGTCCTCGGTCCTCGATCTCGTCCAGGACGATGCCGCACGCTTCCGCGTGGTGTTGCCGGTCGACGATGGCGAGCCCATGCCGGGCGATGTCCTGGACAAGGGGGGGATCCCCAACCTGAGCGCGCTGGCCCTGCACAATGGGACGATCTACCGCTGGAACCGGCCCTGCTACGGCGTCGTCGACGGTGTGCCGCACCTGCGCATCGAGAACCGTCCGCTGCCCGCCGGTCCCACCGCCGTGGACAGCATGGCCAATGCCGCCTACCTGTACGGGCTCACGTACGGCCTCATGAGCGAGTACGGGGATGTCGCCGAGCGCATGGCGTTCCACGACTGCAAGGCGAACTTCTACAACGCGGCCAGCACCGGCCTGCGTGCGGCGCTGCACTGGCTCGACGGCCGCAACCACGCCGCCGACGAGTTGATCCTCTACACCATGCCGCTGGCCTCGAAGGGCCTGCGCGACCTGGGTGTGGACGAGGCCGACGTGAATCGGCTGCTCGACCTCGTCAGCGACCGCGTCAGCTCCGGCCAGACCGGTGCCCGCTGGATGATCGACGGGTACAACCGCATGCGTACGGTCGTGCCCCAGGACGAGGCGCTCCAGGCCGTCGTCCTCGACTACCTGGACGGCCAGAAGAGCGGTCGTCCCGTGCACGAGTGGGACCGCATGGAGATGCCGTCGCGCGACCTGCGTCGCAGCTCCTACATGCGCGTCGGCCAGATCATGAGCAAGGACCTCATCACCGTGCGCGAGGAGGACACCGTGACCCTCGCCGAGGCGATGATGCGCTGGGAAGGCATTCGCCACGTGCCCGTCGAGAACGCCAAGGGCGAGCTGGTTGGCATGTTCACGCTCGTGGATGTCGTGAACGCGCTGCGCAAGAGCGACGTCGACAATGCCGAACTCGCCATCGGCGACATCATGCACCGTGATCCCGTGACGGTGACGCCCGAGACCAGCACGCTCGATGCCATCAAGCTCATGCGCGAGCACAAGCTGAGTGCCCTGCCCGTCGTCAATGCGGACAAGCTCGAGGGGATCCTCACGGACTCCGACTTCCTCGTCGTCGCCGGCCGCCTGCTCGAGCCGTAGGCGCGAGGAAGGCGAGCCGCAGGCGCCGGAGAGCCGCGGCTACCGCAGGAACCAGGCGATCGCCGCCAGCGCGCAGGCCAACAGGCCGAGCACGGGGTAGGCGGGCGGCCAGGCCGCCAGGCGGTGCAGGAATCCGATTCGCGTGGTCGGATCCTGCCCCTTGGCCATTTGCATGCGTACGACGTGAATCCGGGCCAGGAGCCAGATCACGAGCACCAGGGCCAGTACGCAGGCGAAGGTCGGCGTGGAGAGCCGCGGGACGGCGTCAGGATCATCGAGGGCCAAGACCATGCCCGCAGGGATATCATGCGGCGCCCCGTGGACCCCCCGGAGATCGCACCATGAAGCGCATCAGCCTCGCCGCCCTCGTTCTCGCCCTCCTCCCGCTCGCCGGCAGTCGTGTCGCCGACGCCCACTGCGAAGTGCCCTGCGGCATCTACGCCGACCAGCGTCGCTTCGAGCAGATGCTCGAGGACACCGCCACCATCCACAAGGCGATGGATCAGATCGTCGCGCTCGCCGGCAAGACCGACGCGCCGTCCATGAACCAGCTCGTGCGGTGGGTGAAGACGAAGGAAGAGCACGCGACCAACACGCAGCACATCATCGCGCAGTACTTCATGACGCAGCGGCTCAAGCCCAGCCAGGCCACCTATGTCGCGCGCCTCACGAGTGCCCACGCCGTGATGACGGCCGCCATGAAGTGCAAGCAGACGACGGACACGGCGAACGCCGCGGCGCTCAAGGCGGCCATCGTCAAGTTCCACGGCATCTACGAGCCGAATGCCAAGGTGAAGAAGGCCGCCGGCGGCCACGGCCACGACCACAAGTAGCCGCGCTCAGCGCTGCGAGCGTGCGCCTCCGGCCGCTCGCAGCCGCACCACCGGAGCCAGTAGGGCTTCGACCGGCGCGTGGTCGTCCGTGAGGATGCGCCCCTCGGCCCGGGCCTTGACCGCGGCCACGTCGTCGGTGCTGTACTCGATCGCGGGCAGCGCCACCCCGCGGTCGTCCACCAGCGCGCCCCACGTCAGCGGGTTCTGCGACGCGACGAGCAGGAACGTCTGCTGCTTGTCGTCGTCCCGCGGGCCCATGCCCAGCACACGCACGTGGGGGAAGACCGTCTCCAGCGTGCTGACGAAGGCACCGAGGAAGCGGCCGTAGCGGAACACGTCGATCATGTTGACGACGTAGATGCCGTCGTCGGTCAGTTGCTCCGCGACCTCCTCGGCGAACTCGCGGGTCGTGAGGTGCCACGGCACGCCCAGGTCGTGGAACGCGTCGCCGAAGACGAAGTCGTAGGTGCCCCGACCCTTGATGCCTCGCAGGTCCGTCCGCGCATCCTTGTGGGCCACGGCATGGCGCGGGCCCAGGGGGGGAAGATCGAGGCGCTCGTGGGCGACGGCCGTCACGCGTGCGTCGATCTCGGCCGTACGGAGGGTCACGCGGTCCCCATGGAGATCGAGCAGGCGGCGCTGGAACGTGTAGGTGCCGCCGCCGATGAAGTAGGCGGAGACCGGCTCATCCTGGGGCCAGAGCGCCCGCAGCAGGGCCGCCTGCAGGATCTCGTATTCGTACTCGAGCCAGCGCGGATCCTCGAGATCCACGAAGCCGTGGACGAAGCGATCCAGGCTCAGCAGACGCACCCGGTGCTTGGCGCGCGCCACGAGCGTCTCCATCGCCACGCGATTGCCCGGGTCGAGGACGCCGGCGAGCAGGGTCTCGGCCTGCGCGTCGCTCATGGGACCCTTCCACAGGATGAGCCGTCGGGCCGTGTCGAAGCTCAACTGGCCCTGGAGCGTGGCGTCCGTGGCCAGGTAGCGCACGTCCATCTTCGTGTGGGGCGCCATGGGCACCCAGCGCACGTCGTGATCCTCGACGCGGATGTGGAAGTAGCGGCTGTCCTCGACATGCACGCCGGCGACGTCTTCCCGCAGGCCGATCGACGCGCCGAGGCCGCGCGTGAAGTCGAGGCCGGGCGTCGCGAGGAACATCACGACCACGAGCGTGGCCACCCACGGGATCTCGGGACGCCCGCCGGCGCGCATGGGCGCGAGGGCGAGTAGCAGGGCGAGCACCGTGATGAGCGCAGGCAGGCCGGCCAGGGGCAGGAACCAGAGCGAGGGCACCAGCGCGCCGACGACGGCCCCGAGCGTGCCGATCGCGTACAGTTTGCCGACCGTGCGGCCGTCGGTGCCGGGCTGCTTCAGGGCGCCGCGGATCACGACGGGGGTGAGCGTGCCCACGGCGACGGCCGGCAAGAGGAAGCCCGCCGCCACGGCCAGGAGCGAGCGCAGCATCCAGCTCATGTCCCAGCCCGTGACGTAGGAGGTGAGCGCCGGGGTCCAGAGGCAGGCGGCCATCGCCGCGGAGGCCACGAGCAGCAGCCGGCGCATCAGGGGGGCGGGCTCGTGGCGGTCGGCGAGGCGGCCGCCGATCGCGTTGCCCACGGCCAGGGCGATGAGCATGACGCCGAGCACCGAGGTCCACGTGTAGATCGAGGTGCCCAGGCGGTTGGCGGCGACGCGTGCCGCGACGACCTCCAGCGCCAGGAACATCGCACCGGCCAGGGCGGCGAGGGCCGCCCAGCCTCGCGGCAGGACCGGGCCGTCCTCGCCGCGCGCCGGCGGCGCGCTGGCGCGCCGCGTGCCCGGCGGGACGGTACGCGCCATGGGGATGCAGAGCAGCAGGATCGCGCCGGCCCCGAGGTAGATGACGCGGGTGCCGAGGTGCGGGACGAGCAGGAAGCCCGTGATGAACGTGCCGAACACGCTGCCCAGCGCACTGGCCGCGCCGACCAGGCCCAGGGCGCGACCGCTGGTGGGGGAGGCCGCCAGCGCCGCGCGGCCGAGTGTGGGGCCGATGCAGCCGAAGGCGATGGCACCGGGGGCGAATGCGATCGTCGTGCCGAGGAACACACGCATCGTCTGCGAGAGCCACGTGGCGTGGCCTGCGCGCAGCCAGAGGTCCAGCGGCACCGCGGCGGCGATCAGCAGGCCGGCCACGGCGAACATGGTGCCCAGGGTGCTGCGCTTCGCACGGTCGGCGAGGCGTCCGCCGATCGCGTTGCCGATGGCGATCGAAGCCAGGAACACGGCGAGGATCGCGTTCCAGGAGAGCACCGTGAGTCCCAGGTGCGGCGCCGTCAGGCGCGGTGCGGCGATCTCGGCTGCCATGATCGCGGCGCCCGCGAGGAACGAGAGCGCGAGGACGCGCGGGAAGACCGCGGGTGCGGGCGAGGACGGCGAGGCGGGTGCTGCGGTGCTCACTTCGCGGGCAGCTCGAAGTCGACGGCCGTCGTCTCGCCGGCCTTGATCGCGACGGACAGCCAGGCGCGTCCGCCGCCATCGGCCAGCGCCGCCATCATCGTCAGCGGTCGGTGGCCGTTCGGTGCCGCGCGCTCGGCTTCCAGGCCGAGACTGCCCAGCTTGTAGTCGCCGGGGGCGAGCGCGGCGTCGGAGACCCACACGGGGGCCACGCCGCGCCGCGTCAGACGCGCTGCCGGCATCCCGGGCTCTCCGCCCGTGAGGGAGGCCACGAGGGTGAAGGTCATCCCCGCGGCGCGGGGGCCAAGGAGTCGGATGGCGAGCCGGCCGCCCCTGCGCGCCCTCGCCGTGAGCGCTACCAGGGCGCCATCGTCCGTCCGGGCTGCCGCGGCGAACCACGGTGCCATGCGGTCGTCGTCCCAATCCGCCCGCACGCGCCGCGGTAGGAACCCGTCCTCGGTCGGGACATGCGTCAACGTGGCTTCCATCCGTCCACCGCGCACGACGGTGCGCTTGCGACTCCCGACGCGCACGGTGACGCTGCGTGCATCACCCCAGTCCTTCGGATCGACATGGACTGTGAGGGGCGCGTGGGGTGCGTCCGCGAGCAGCACGGGGTGTACGAGCTCGCTGGCATCGTCGGCGAGCGTGACCGTGGTCGTGGCGTGCAGGGGGGGCCGTCGCGACGTGCCTTCGCCGCGCGCCTCCAAGCGCCAGTCGCCCGGACCCGGCAGGGCGATGAGCGTACGACCGTCGCCAGGAATTGCGGGCGGTTCGTGCCACCCCGGCGGCATGGCCGGGCGACCGACGCTGCTCGGCCCCTGCCAATCGACGCCGATCTGGCCGTACATGCGCGCTTTCCACGAATCGAGCGTGAGGTCGTGGATCGTCGTCGCGAAGGGGTACGCCTCGCTCCACGCCTCGGTAGGCGTCACGAAGAAGCGGGCGTCCGTACCGCGGGTATCGAAGCCCTCGTGCTCGAGCACCACCCAGCGCGCGCGGCCCGGGGTCTCGAGCTCGAGGTAGTCGCCACCCTGGGCGTTCGTCGTGATGAGGCCCGGTACGAAGTCGAGCCCGGCCACGAGCTCGTAGCGGCCCGTGCCCGCGTCACGGAACACGAAGGAGCCCTCGTCGTCGATCGGGATCTCGCCGAGGTCGAGCTTCGAGCCGTCGTCCTGGATCTGGCGCACGAGCATGCGACCCCGCAGCGTCGGCGGCTGCTCGCCCTGGGCGACGCGCACGACGCCGGCGATCGGATCGACGGGCTCGGGGACGAGCTTGAGCTGGGCGGTGTGGCCGGGGGAGGGCGCATCCACCAGGATGCGCTGGGTCGCCACACCGACGATGCCCTCGGCGTCGGGCTCGCCCGCCAGACGCACCGCGAGCTTGCCGTCGTCGCCCGGCGCGTCCCAGCCCTCGAAGATCCGGAAGTCCACCACGCTGCCCGGGCGCACGACGGCGTGGCCGCCGACCGGTTCCCAGCGCTGGAGCGGCTCGTCGCGTTCCAGGAACGCCTTGCTCGTGCCGAGATTCACGGCCTCCACGTGGATGCGCAGGATGCCGTGGGCGTGCAGGGCGTAGCGCACATCCCAGGAACCGTCGGCCCGCTGGCTCACCGCCGGCGGATACCCCCGACGCTGGGCGTGATGACGCGCCAGGGGCTTGAGCGCGAGGGCGAAGGCCTCGGCCGAGGGCGCCTCGTCGGCGCGCAGGCTCACGTTCGTCAGGCGGGCGTGGCCCGCGGCGTCCACCTTGGCACGTGTCTGGTCGTAGACCTGCACGACCTGCGCCGGCGTCACCGGCTGGCCGGCGCGGTCGAGCACGTGGACATGGACGACAAGGCCCTCGTCCGTCGCCTCGTCGTCGCCCGAGCCCGGCCCGGCGCCTGCGGCGATCCACCATGCGGCGCCCGCCAGGGCCGCGACGATCAGGAGCATGAGCACGCGCTGCATGGAGGGAATCTACCCCACGCCGCGCGGCGCGCGTGCCCTTCCCTTCCGGCGACCGCTTCGATGCGACGGTTCGCGCCAAGGCCCCGTTTCGAAACGGCGCCTACTGCATGAGGCCGCGGGGAAGCGGATAGCCCATGACGGTCTCGAACGCGAGGTCCTCGACGGCGTAGCCGGCCGCCCAGAGGTAGCCACTGCCGAAGAGGAAGATCAGCAGGAATACGCCGAAGAACAGCTGCTGCTTCGCGGGATCGCGGGAGGCCTGCCGGAAGGCGGGGCTGAAGCTGCCCAGGACGCTGCTGCCATCCAGGGGCGGGATGGGGAGCATGTTGAAGATGCAGAGCACGATGTTGAAGCGCGCGAAGATCTGGAAGAAGCGCTGGAAGTTGGCGGTGGTCGTTCCGGGCTCGGCGATGCCGCCGAACTTCAGCCAGCCCAGCCAGATGGCAAAGCCCAGCGCCGCGAGCAGCAGGTTCACGGCCGGCCCGGCGGCCGACACGAGGGCATCGCCATGCTTGCTGCGGAAGCGCGACGGGTTCACCGGCATCAGGCCGTAGGAGATGCCCACCAGCAGGAGCAGCGCCCAGGACATGGGCGGCATGTGCGCGCGCGGATCCAGGGTCATGTGGCCCAGCTCGCGCGGTGTGTCGTCGCCCTGGGAGATCGCCGCCACTCCGTGGCCGAGTTCATGCAGCGTGATGCTGATGATGACCGCGACCACGATGCTGATGTAGAGCACCGGATCGCTCGTCAGGATCTCGATGAAGAAGGCGAGTGTCATGGTGTGCGTGTGAGCCTAGAGCGCCTGCGCGGCGGCGAGGACCTCGCCGACATGGCCCTTCACCTTGACGCTGCGCCAGATCTCGCGCACGACGCCCTCGCCATCGACGAGGACGGTCGAGCGGATGAGCCCGTCGTACTCGCGGCCCATGAACTTCTTCAGCCCCCAGGCGCCGTAGGCCTCGGCGAGTTCGTGGTCGAGGTCGCTGAGCAGGTCGTAGGGGAACTCATGCTTGGCCTTGAACTTCAGGTTCTTGGCCGGCTTGTCGGGACTCACACCGAGGATCCGGACCCCGGCGGCAGCGAACGCGTCGATCTGGTCGCGGAACCCGCAACCCTCGGTCGTTCACCCGGGCGTGTCGGCCTTGGGATAGAACCACAGCACGTAGGGCGAGCCGGCAAGGTCGGCCGCTTCGAGGCGCGTGCCGTCCTGGTTCTCGAGGGCGAAGTCGGCGGCGGGGCTGCCTTCCTGGATCGTGCTCATGGTGGTCTCCGGGGTGGGGGGCGGCACGCATCCTGCCAGAGGGGCGGGGGCGGATACAGTCAGACCCATGCCGATCCACCAAGACTCGCTCGTGGTGCCGACGACCGGGCGCGGCCTCGTCGAGGTCAGCGCCCAGGTGGCGCGCATCGTGGCCGCCTCCGGCGTGCGCACGGGACTGTGCGTCGTGTTCTGCCGCCACACCTCCTGCAGCCTCGTGATCCAGGAGAACGCCGACCCCTCGGCCCGCCGGGACCTGGAGACGTGGCTCGAGCGCCTGGCCCCGGAGGGGGACCCGCGCTACACGCATACCTGCGAGGGGCCCGACGACATGCCCGCGCACCTGCGGGCCGCGGTCACCAAGACGTCGGAGAGCATCCCGGTCAGCGACGGGCGCCTGGTCCTGGGCACCTGGCAGGGGCTCTTCCTTGCGGAGCACCGGGCTCGTCCGCATCAGCGCACCCTCGTCGTGCACGTCCAGGGCGAGTGATCGCCGGGGGACGGGGTGGCAACCGGCCCAGGGGGCGGGCCGCGGCTACGTGGCGTTGAGCGCGCTGTAGACGATGAACGAGACGTAGGTGACCACGAGGACGATGCCGGACTTGCGTCCGATCTCGCGCTTGTTGAACCACGAGATGACCAGCGGGAAGACCGCGAGGCTCAGCATCAGGGGCATGAGGACCTGGGGCACGCTCGGGTCGACGGCCTGATCCATGACCAGTCCCGCCGTGCCGAGCACGAGCAGCAGGTTGAAGATGTTGCTGCCGATGACGTTGCCGACGACCAGGTCGACCTTGCGGGCGCGTGCCGCAGCCACGCCGGTGGCCAGCTCGGGCAGGCTGGTGGCGAAAGCCACCAGGGTGCTGCCGATCACGACGCGCGAGATGCCGAACGCCTCCGCCATCTGGACGGCGCCCGTCTTGAACAGCTCGGCGCCGCCCAGCACGGCGCACAGCGCGAGCAGGGCCTTGCCGAGGTCGAACCAGGGACGGCGCGGGGGCGGCTCGCCGCTGTCGACGTCGCGATGCCGGATCGTGCCCAGGGCGAAGCCCGCGTACAGCAGGAATCCCCCGAGGAGGATGATGCCGTCCATCGAGTCGACCTGGCCGTCGAGGATCAGGATGAACGCCAGCGCGGAGGCGAGGATGCCCACCGGCATCTCGATGCGCGCGAGGAAGCGGTTCACGTGGACCACCGCCAGGACGGCGGCCGCACCGAGCACGAGGGCCACGTTGGCGATGTTGCTACCCACGACGTTGCCGACCGCAATCGCACCCTCGCCGTCCATGGCCGCGAGGACCGTGACGGCGAGCTCGGGCATCGAGGTGCCGAAGCCGAGGATGAACACGCCGGCGATCGTGGGGGGCACGCCGTGGCTGCGGGCGAAGGCGTCGGCGCCATCCACGAGCAGATCACCGCCCTTCCAGAGCAGGACGAAGCCGACGGCGATGTAGAGGGCCATTTCCACGGGGGGCCGTGGTACGCCGCCCGGGCGGGGCCGCCAACGTCATTCTGGGACCGGACCTCGACCCTGGGTCGTTCCGGCAGGCCCCGGTACGCTCGGATCGATGACCTCGCCCTCCGCCCCCGACCGCCCGGACGCCGCCGCGGCCGCCGG
>JARGNS010000009.1 GCA_029213105.1 Planctomycetota bacterium | reverse complement strand
CGAGGACGACCCCGGCGTGGTCGACGGCGCCTCTGCGCTTGGTCTCGCTCTCCAGAAGACGGCGGGCGGTGGCGATGGCGGCCATGGCCACAGCCACGACTAGGGGGCCGGCATGCTCGACAAGATCATTGCCTTCTCACTGCGCCGACGATTCCTCGTCGCGCTACTCGCCCTGGCGATCGCCTCGCTGGGGCTCTACACGGCCCTCGCGCTGCCCGTGGACGTGCTGCCCGATCTGAACCGCCCCACGGTGACGGTGATGAGCGAGGCGCACGGGCTCGTGCCCGAGGACATCGAACGACTCGTCTCGCGACCCATCGAGCGCGCCGTCAGCGGCGCCCAGGGCGTCGTGCGCGTGCGCTCGAGCTCGGGCATGGGGCTCTCGGTCGTCTACGTCGAGTTCGACTGGGACACCGATATCTACCGCAATCGACAGGTCGTCCAGGAGCGCCTGCAGGCCGCCCGAGAGACCCTGCCCGCCGAGGTGATTCCGCACCTGGCCCCGGTCTCGAGCCTCATGGGCCAGATCCTCGTGATCGGCGTACGCAGCACGGATGGCTCGCATGACGCCACCGCCCTGCGCTCGATCGTGGACCAGAACATCAAGCTCCGGCTGCTCTCGGTCCCGGGCGTCGCCCAGGTCGTGAGCTCCGGTGGCGCACCGCGCCAGGTCCAGACGATCGTGGACGTCACGAAGCTGCGCGCGCATGACGTGACCCTCGAGGAGGTCGCCCACGCCCTGCGCGACGCCAACCGCAATGCCTCGGGCGGCTTCCTGCCCGTGGGTGCGCGCGGCCCGCTGGTAAGCGTCACCGGCCTGGCCCGCACCGAGCAGGACCTCGCCCAGGCGGTCGTACGAGAAGATCCCGTCCGCCCGATCCTGCTGCAGGACGTGGCCGAGGTCCGCTTCGGCCCCGCGGCGATCCGCATCGGGGATGCCGGCATCGACGCCAGCGCCGGCGTGGCCGTCGTCGTCAGCAAGCAGCCCGGCATCGACACGCTCGACCTCACGAAGCGCATCGACGCCGAGATCGAACTGCTGCGCGCCTCGATGCCCGAGGACGTCGAGATCGTCAACACGATCTACCGGCAGTCCGACTTCATCGAGCGCGCGGTGGAGAACGTGGTCGACGCGGTCCGTGACGGCGCGATCCTCGTGTTGATCGTGCTGCTGATCTTCCTGATGAACTTGCGCACGACGTTCATCACGCTCACCGCGATCCCGCTCTCCATCGCGGTGACGACGATCGCCTTCTACCTGATGGGCATCTCGATCAACACGATGACGCTCGGCGGCCTCGCCGTCGCCATCGGCGCGCTGGTCGACGACGCCATCGTCGACGTGGAGAACGTCTTCCGACGACTGCGCCAGAACGAGAAAGCCACGGTCAAGCGCAGCGCGCTCGCCGTGGTGTTCTCCGCTTCGAGCGAAGTACGCAAGCCGATCCTCATCGGCACGGCCGTGGTTGCCGCCGTGTACCTGCCGCTCTTCGCGCTGCCGGGCATGGAGGGTCGCCTCTTCACCCCCATCGGCGTGACGTACATCGTCAGCATCGTGGCGTCGCTGCTCGTGGCCCTCACGGTGACGCCGGTGCTCTGCTACTGGCTGCTGCCGTCGATCGCCGCCAAGCAGACCGAAGACGGCTGGCTCGTGAAGCACCTGAAGAACGCGGCCGAGTGGTCGATCCGCTTCAGCATGCGCCATCCGGTGGGCATCGCCGCGAGCGTCGGCTCGCTCTGTGTCGTGGGCATGCTGATCCTCGGCACCACGGGCAGCGAGTTCCTACCGCCCTTCAACGAGGGCTCTGCCCAGGTGAACATCGTCCTGCCCCCGGGGACCAGCCTGGACACCTCCACGGGCTTCGGCAGGCGACTGGAGCGTGTCGTCCTGGACGTCGACGGCGTTGGCCATGTCGGTCGCCGCACCGGCCGCGCCGAGGGTGACGAACACGCCATGGACGTGAACGTCACGGAGATGATCGTCTCGTTCGATCCGGAGTCGACGCGCTCGCGCGCGGAGGTCCTGCACGACATCCGTGACGGCATCAGCGAGGAGTTCCCCGGGGTGCCGTCGTCCACGGAGCAGCCGCTCGCCCACCTGCTGAGCCATCTGCTCTCCGGTGTCACTGCGCAAGTAGCCATCAAGGTGGAGGGCCCGGACCTGCGCGTGCTGCGCAGCGTGGCCGCCAACGTGAAAGCGAAGATCGAGGGGATCGACGGCGTCACGGACCTCATGGTCGAGCCGTCCGTACCCACCGCGCGCATCGAGGTGCAGCCCCGCCGGGCCGACCTGGCGCGCCACGGCCTGCGCGTCACCGACGTGGCGGAGACGGTCGAACTCGCGCTGGAGGGCGAGGAGGTCTCGCGCCTCCTGCTCGGCGAGTTCAGCTACCCGATCATCGTGCGTCTGCGGGCCGAGGATCGGCGCGACCTGGGCGCCCTGGAAGACCTACGGGTACGCGGCCGCGACGGGCGCACGCTCGCCCTGGCGGACGTGGCCGACGTGAAGGAAGGCTGGACCGTCAACCATGTGAAGCGTGAGAACCAGACACGTCGTCTGGTCGTCCAGCACAACGTGGAGGGGCGTTCGCTTGGCGAGGTCGTCGGCGACGTGAAGACCGCCCTGGAGGAGGTCCGCGCGGGCCTGCCGCCGGGGTACGCCATCCGGGTCAGCGGCCAGTTCGAGGCGCAAGAACAGGCCACACGCATCATCACGCTGCTCTCGCTCGTGTCGCTCCTGATCATGTTCCTGGTGCTGTACGCGCACTTCCGGTCCGTCAACCTGACCATCCAGGTGCTGCTGAACATCCCGGCGGCCTTCCTGGGCGCGGTGGCGATGATCATCCTCACGGACCAGACCCTGTCGGTGGCGACCTTGGTCGGCCTGGTGGCCCTCGGCGGCGTGGCGTCCCGCAACGGCATCCTGCTGATCGACCACTACCTGCACCTGATGCGTGAGGAAGGCGCCGGTTTCTCGCCCGAGATGATCGTGCGCGCCGGCCGCGAGCGCATCGTGCCCGTCCTGATGACGGCGCTGACCAGCGGCGTCGCCCTCGTCCCCCTCGTGCTCTCGCCCGGCGAACCCGGGCGCGAGCTTCTCTACCCCGTGGCCAGCGCGATCGTCGGCGGCTTGCTCTCCAGCACGCTGCTCGATCTATTCCTGACCCCGGGCGTATTCCTCATCTTCGGTCGCAAGGCGGCGGAAGCCCACCTCAAGCAGTACGATCCGGAGCGGATCGCGGCAGCCCAGGAGGCCTTGGCCTTCGACCAGCCGAACCCCCAGGAGTAGAACCATGAAGAACCTGAGCACGATCGCATTGGCGTTCGTCATTGCCCTGGGCCTTGCGGCCTGCGGCGACAAGCACGACCACGACGGCGACACGCACGCTGATCACGACGAGCACGACCACGCTTCCCAGAACGGCGGCGTGCTGGTCGAGACGTCGGACCACAGCATGCACTTCGAGGTCAAGCACGACCTCGAGGCGGGCCTTGTACAGGTCTGGGTCTACGACGGGGCGATGGAGGCCGTGAAGAGCACGGCCCCGATCATGCAACTCGCGAAGGACAGCGGCGGCAGCAAGATCACCGGCGTGGACCCGAAGGGGGCCACCAAGGCCCACGAGTGGCACTTCGGCGATCGTGCGCTCACCAAGCAGGTGCACGGACGCCTGCGACTGCAGCACGGCGGCAAGTCGTACAACGTGGATCTGCCCGAGGATGACCACGGCCACGAGCACGACGGCGACCACGACCATGACGGCGACCACGATGGCGACGACCACGACGGCCACGGCCCCCATGCCGGCATGGTGACGGCCTTCGCCGGCATGGACGGCAAGGAGGCCGGTCACATCGAGCTCAAGCTGCACGACGACAAGGGCGACCTCGAGCTCTGGCTCGCGACGGATGAGGCGATGAAGACCCCGTTCGACCTGGCGCTTGCCAGCACGATCACGGTCACCTTCCACGGCCGGGACAAGGCGGTCACGCTGCGCGTGCGCAACACGGACAAGAACGAGGACGAGGACGGCACGGCCAACAACCGCGCCGGGAAGACGAACTACTTCATCTTCCCGGGCGACACCGGCGCGGATGCCTCGTGGCTCATGGGCGGCGAGTTCAGCTGCCCGGTGAGCGTGTCGTTTGCTTCGGGCTCCTCGAAGTACAGCACGAAGCAGTTCACCCTGATCCCGCACTCCCACGGCGACGACCACGACCACGAGCACAAGTAGATCGCGCTCGCGCGATCGACGGGCAACGGCGGTTCAGCCAGCGCGAAGCGCCGTCTGGACCGCCCGTCACACCTTCCAGGGCGGCTGCACTTCATGTGCGGTCGCCCTGGTCTCGTTTGGTCCCGCGGGCACGATCCATGGGCGTGGGCCCACGGTGGCTCGCGGGCGCACACACGCTGCGCCCTGCGGGCTTCGCTGGAGCGCCCCTACCAGGGCGGCTGCACTTCATGTGCGGTCGCCCTGGTCTCGCCTTGTTCCCCGTGCGCGGCCCCGAGGGGGCCGTACGCAAGGGCCACGCCCCTCCGGCGCCGGGGTACGCCCCGCGCCAGGCCACTACGGGCGCGTCACGCGGCCCGCGAAGAGGATGGCCCCGGTCGTCGTATGGCGGATCTCGAAGAGGAACGGACGATCGGCATGGAAGGCCCTCGGCTCCTGGGGCCGCGCCTCGCCGCCCTTCCACATCATCACGGTGGCGGCCGCGGCCTCGGTGCCGGCCTCATCCACGGCGACAAACGCCTTGTGCAGCACCAACCCGATGTGGGTCTTCTCGGTCTTCGTGAGACCCGAGAAGTCGGCCTTCAGGGGATCGAAGGCCAGCGGCATCCCCATCGCAGGGAGCACCGGCGTGAGGTCGAACGTGGAGGTGAACTTCCACTTGGGGAGTTTCACATCGACCAGACGCGAGGTGCGCGCCACATCCAGGTCACCCCGCCGCAGCTGCTTCTCGACGGCCCCGAGACCGTCGTGGGTCTTGGGCAGGTACACGATCATCGAGAGCCGCCGACCACGGTACGGCAACTCGAGGATCTGCGTGTCGCCGACCTCGGCGTAGGGATAGCCCCCCATCCGGTTCATCAGCTTGGCCTTGGACTTGGTGCCGTCGACGCCCGTGAAGTCGCCCTCCTTGGTGCCGCGCACGAGGAACGGATCTGCCCAGGGCGCCTTGAGGTAGATGGCGTTGGCCAGGGCCATGCGCGTGAGCGGATGCGGCATGCCCTCGGGAACGATGTCCTTGATCTTGTCGTGGGTGTGCTGCGCGACCCAGTCGTTGATGCGCTTGCGCGCGGCGGGGCCATCCCCGAAGTCGATCCGCTCCAGCGGGGCGCCGTAGACCTTCGCGAGACGATCGAGATACGGCTGCTCGAACGCGTACCCGTGCTGGCCCCACATCGCGTTCGCGACCTCCAGCAGGTAGGCCGGCACCTTCGCGCGGGGCTTGGCCGTGTAGTCGGTGACTTCCGGCGC
This sequence comes from Planctomycetota bacterium, assembly GCA_029213105.1. GTDB lineage: Bacteria > Planctomycetota > PLA2 > PLA2 > JAEUHO01 > JAHEIK01. The sequence continues at coordinate 17,676 of JARGNS010000009.1, read as the reverse complement.
CCGCAAGGCGGTCCGAAGAGCCAGGTAGCCGGCGCCCGGCTCGATGCCGCCGAGCCGCAGGACCTTGTCCATCTGCTCGCGGGTCTCGCCGCGCGCCCCCTCGCGCCCGAGCAGGAGAGCCGCGTGCACGCTGTAGGCGGAGAAGAAGACGTTCCCGTCGCCGTCCGAGAGTCGACCGTAGAGGTCGCGGGCGAAGGCATTGGCCGCCGCACTCATGGCGGCCGACGGGGCGGCCTTGAGATCTCCGGCGGCGGCGGGCCGCGCCAAGGGAAGGGCGGCGAGCAGGGCCGCGGCCGTGAGTGTCATCAAGGAACGAAGCATGGGATCGAACTCCTCGCGAGGATGGGAACAGGCCCGGTTGGACACGCCCCTCGCAGGTCGGTTCCGGCCCGCCAGGAGATTTGCCGCACCCTTACATCTGGTAGCCCATGTCCCCGTGCTCGGCCAGACGGTCGTCGTAGAAGCCGGCCGGGACGTCCGGAAGCCCCGCCCCATCGAGCCAGCGATTGAAGAAGTTGAAGATGGCGCAGACGGTCAGCGCGTCGAAGAGCGCGTGATCACTCCAGCCGGCCGCCTTCGCGGCTGCCACATCCTCCGCCGAGGTCTTCGCGGGGCTGTCGTTCACGACGGCCACGTAGCGGAGCAGCGCCTTCTCCTTCTCGGAGATGGGCGCCGACTCGAAGTCGGCGCAGACGGCCTTCACCAGGTCCTTGTCGTCCAGGAGATGCGCCGCGACCGCGGCATGGGCCGACGTTCAGAACTCGCAATCGTTGCGGGCACTGACGAACGACGCGATCAGCTCGCGCTGGCCCGGGGAGAGATCCGATGGACCGCGCATGACCTCCTGCATGAAGTTGCACAGATGCGGCGTGGCCTCGGGCCGCCCGGCAAAGAGGTAGTAGATGCCGGGGGGCTCGACGCCGCGCTTCTGGCTGGCCTCGATGACGCGCCCGAAGCGCCCCACCTCACCGCCACGACTCGCTCCAAGCAGATCCTTCAAGAACATGGCCATCCTCCTGGGTCGGCGCATGCTAGCGCAGGTCGGCCTCCCACGGAGGGCTCGTCTCTCGCCGCGGCTGCGCGCACAATCCAGGGACCGCGACGGTCGGCGTCGCGCCCCCGGAGGCACCATGCGTACCCCCCTCGCCCTGGCCTGCCTGTTCCTGCTGCCCGTCGTCGCCGTGGCCGCGGAGCGCACGTACAAGCCCGTCCGCGCGGTGGACCCGTTCCCCGCGATCACCAAGCCGCCGCTCCTGCCGGCCGCGAAGGTGAAGGACCAGGTCAACGCGGCCGAGCTCGTGCTCGGTGTGGTGGTCGGGGGTCAGGCGCGCGCCTATCCCATCAACAGGCTCACCGGTCCGGAACGCGAGATCATCAACGACCGCCTCGGAGGCCGCTCGATCGCGGCGACCTGGTGACACCTCTGCCACAACGGCGTGGTCTACGCCGCCATCGCACGAGGTCGCACGCTCACCTTGCGGGTCTCCGGACTCCTCTGGAACCGCAGCCTCGTCATGGAGGACATGGAGACGCACTCGGAATGGAGTCACATCCTCGGCGAGTGCATGAAGGGCAAGTTCAAGGGCGCGAAGCTCACCAAGATCCCCTCCGAGATGGTCACGTGGGGTGACTGGCTCGCCCGGCATCCCAAGACGACCGTGCTGAACATGCGCCGCACGAGCCGTGCCTACGGCGCGCACTACTACCGCGACCGCTCGCGCTTCGTGCTCGGCCTCGTCATCGGCGGCACGGCCAAGGCGTGGCCGTTCGATGTGCTCACGCGCGAGCGCATCATCCTCGACGTGCTCTCGGGGGTACCGCTGCTGATTACGTACGACAACAAGAGCACGCGCGCGACCGTGTTCTCGCGCATGTTCGAGCGCGAGATCCCCGAGAAGGAGACCACCGAGAAGGTGACGCTCTTCTTCTACTACGACCCCGATACCGGTGCGCTGAAGGACAAGCTGACGCACTCGACTTGGGACCCCGCCGCGGGCAAGGCCATCGCGGGCAAGCTCAAGGGCACGCAGCTCGCCGTCCTGCCGGGGGTGGTCTCGTACCGCCAGGCCTGGCGCATCTTCCACCCGGCAAGCGGCATCGCGCAGTAGGCGCTCCCACCACCCGGGTATCGTGGCGCCGGCATGCGAGCGAGCGTCCCCCACCCGAGGTCCTTCCCCGCGCCCGCCGCACGGCCCGCGGGCGTCGCCCGGGCCGTCCTGCTGCTCGCCTCGGTGCTGCTCGGCTGTGGTACTCGCCCCCCCGCGCGTCGCGACCGGGCGGACCTGACCCACGCGCGCCACTTCACGACCGACATCGCTCGCGGCGCCGACCTCGCGCTCTACGGCGACGGACGCGCCTCGCTCTGGATCGGACACATCGGCGGCGGCTCGACCCTCGTGGGGACCTGGTCGGAGACCGACACCTGGATCCATGTGCGCTTCGTCACGACGCAGGTCATGAGGGGCCCCTACTTCGAGGCCGCCGAGCACCACCAGCCACCGGCCGAGCTACTCCTGCGCAAGGGCCCCGGCGATACGTGGCGCGAGGCCGAGCGCACGTTCTTCACGTTCGCCGGAAGGCCGCCCGCGTACGAACGCGACTGGCACTTCGTCCGCCGCTACCGCGTCTCGGCCCGGGAGAGGGAGCAGGACCTGCGTGTTCGCAATGCCGGAGAGGCCGTCGAAGAGATCGAGATACTCGAGGAGGTGGACGAAGAGGACGATGCGCCCGCGGAGGCAGGCAGGAAGTAGGCGCACGGGTACGATGCGGTCATGACGCCCCGCCTCCTGCCCCTCGCGCTCTGCTTGCTCCTCGGATCCTGCGGAGGCTCCTCGGGCACGCCAGCCCCTGGACCGGGCGTCGCGGTCTACCCGGCCGTCACGGCGCCGGCGCGCGACCCGGACCTGCATGCGTTCGAGCCCTTCAACTACGACGACACCACGTACCCGAACGGCTTGAGTGGCCAGGAGGGCGGATTCGGCTTCGCCCATCCCTGGAACGACGCCGACGGGGACGTCACCGACCGCGTCATCGGCGGGAACGCCCTCGGGGTCGCCAGTGACATGGCGCCGCCCTCCTCCGGCGGCCGCTCGATCCACTGGGGCACGACGAGCACGGCGATCTTCCGCGACCTCGACCGTACGTACGGCGAGGACGGCACGACCACGTGGGTCAGCTTCCGCTGGATCAGCACCGACGCGACAGCGAGTGAGCAGCTCCAGGTCGTCGACTTCAACGACGCCACGGGCGGCTTCGGCTGCCTGGTCGGGCAGCTCAGGGGTCTCGCGGGCGACGACCTCGACGACGGCATGTACGACCTCGGCGATCACGCCAGCGGCACCAGCGCGGACCTGGCCATCCGTGATCAGGCCATCCACTTCGTCTTGCTGCGCTTCCGTCATGGGGTCGGCGACGTCGACGGGGTGGACTGCTGGTGGGACCCGACCCTCGCCACGTTCGCTGCCGGTACACCCGACGCCTCCGTCGCCGTGAGCGATGCCTCGTTCAGCCGCATCACCCTCCGCAGCACCGGCGCCGACAGCCTCGATGAGCTCTACATCGGCTCGACCCTGGAGGCCGTCACGACGCCCGCCCAGCGCCTGGCCGTCTACCGCATCGGCAACAGCCTGACCTGGGACTCGCAGCCCGAGGGCATCGAGGCGCTGGCCGGGCAGGCCGGCTTCATGCACGACGAGGGCTTCCACATCAACTGCGGGAACATCCTGGCGAACATCGTGGCGGCCCCCGCGCAGGTGTGCATCCCGCCGGTCGCCGAGTACGGCACCTGGGATGTCGCGCTGCCCGGCACGCGCTGGGACGCCGTGACCATGCAGCCCTTCTACGGCGGCTCCTCGACCTTGGGCTCCGACGAGGAGGCCATCCTCACGCTCATCGACGCCACCCGCGTGAATGCCGACAACGCCGACACGCGCTTCTACGTCTACGCCGCCTGGCCGCAGCGGCCGACGTTCGCGGCGACCTGGACAGCGCCCGTCGCAGACGACGACGACACGCCGACCGTCCTTGCCCGCGAGTACTTCACGCACCTGATGACGCGCGTGCGGGCCAAGACGGACGCCACCGTCTATCTGATTCCCGTGGGCGAGGTCCTCTACGACCTGGACAGGCGCCTGCAAGCCGGCGACGTGCCGGGGCTGACGAGCATCGCGCAGCTCTACCGCGACGACATCCACCTGTCGTACGACCTCGGTCGCTTCGTCGCCGGACTCACGACCTACGCCACCCTCTTCGCCACGGACCCGACAGGCATCGCGAAGCCCGAGCGCTGGTACGGCGCATCCGCCGCGCCGTTCACGACGGCCTTCCATGCCGCCGTGAACGCTGCCGTCTGGTCGGTCGTCTCCGCGCACCCCCACAGCGGGGTGACGGCTACCCCCTAGCCCCCCGCAATCAGGCACGGCATTACCTGTTTATTGGTGCACGGCCCGCATGCTGGCTCACTAGACTGCGGGCTTGCCGGCTTGGGCGCCAAGGGAAGGGCGTCCAGCGCTGGGTCTGCAACCTGACCGGAGCCTCCGTATGCACTTGGCCGAGATCGAAGTGGGCACGATGGCGATGGGCCTCCTCGGGGGCCTCGCCATCTTCCTGTTCGGCATGGAGATGATGACGGACTCGCTCAAGACCGTCGCCGGGGACGGGATGCGCACCCTCCTGGCGCGCTTGACGACCAACCGCTTCAAGGGCGTGCTCGCGGGCGGCGTCACGACAGCCATCATCCAGTCCTCGTCCGTGACGACCGTCCTCACCGTCGGCTTCGTGTCGGCGGGCCTGATGTCCCTGCAGCAGTCGGTCGGCATCATCATGGGCGCCGAGATCGGCACGACGATCACCGCCCAGATCATCGCGTTCAAGGTCACGAAGTACGCCATGGCGATCGTCACGGTGGGCTTCATCTTGAAGTTCTTCTTCAAGTCCGAGCGCGTCAAGCAGTACGGCGTGATGATCCTCGGCTTCGGACTCGTCTTCTTCGGGATGAACCTGATGAAGGACGCCATGGGCGACCTGAAGGAGTTCCCGCCGTTCATCGAGTTTCTGAAGAGCATCGACAACCCGTTCCTGGCCGTGCTCGCGGGTGCCGCATTCACGGGCCTCGTCCAGAGCTCGTCCGCCACGACGGGTGTGGTCATCGTGCTCGCCAGCGGCGGGCTCATCAGCCTCGAGACGGGCATCGCCCTCGTCCTGGGCGCCAACATCGGAACCTGCGTCACGGCGCTCCTGGCCTCCATCGGCAAGCAGCGGGAAGCCGTCCAGACCGCGCTCATCCATGTGACCTTCAACATGGCCGGCGTGATCCTCTGGTTCGCCTTCATCCCCTTCCTCGCCGACTTCGTGCGGGGCTTCGCCACGGATCCCGCGCGTCAGATCGCCCACGCCCACACGACCTTCAACGTCGCCAACACGCTGATCTTCATCTGGTTCGCCGGTGGACTCGCGACGCTCGTACAGCGGCTCCTGCCGATCAAGGAGACGATCATCCCCGGGCGGCTGCGGCCGAAGTTCCTGGATGACAACCTGGCCATCACGCCCGCGCTCGCCCTGGATCGCGTCGAACTCGAGATCGGGCGCCTCGGCAAGCGCGTGCGCAACCTCGTGGAGCGCGCACCCGAGGCCATCATGACCGGCACCACGGAGCAGATCCGGGCTGTCGAGCGCATGGATGACGACGTGGACGTCCTGCACAAGGCGATCGTCTCCCACCTCAGCTTGATCTCCGCAAAGACGCTGGGGAAGAAGGAACGCGCGCGTATGCAGGGCTCGCTCGCGGTCGCCAACTACCTCGAGAACATGGCCGACATCGTCGAGACGAACCTCGTCTCCGTGGGGCTGCGCCGGACGCGACACGACGTGAAGATCAGTCCCGGCACGCAGGAGCTGCTGGATGCGCTGGTCGACAAGGTCGTCTGGGCCGTCCGCCGCTCGGTCCGCTCGGTTCGCAAGAACGACGTCGCCAACGCCAACGAGGTGATCGAGGCGAAGATGGAAGTCACCCGGCTCGCCGACGAGACCAACACGCACTTGATGGAGCGACTCGGAGCCCCGGGAGGCCATCGCGGGACCGCCTTCCGCGTCGAGTCGGAGCTCGTCGAGAGCCTCAAGCGGATCTACTACCTGGCCAAGCGCATCGCACGCACGGTCGCCGAGGGCAACTGGCCGCTCGAGGCCGTGCCCCCCAAGAGCAAGAAGAAGAAGAAGAAGCAGAAGCAGGAGCAGCCCCCCGCCGCGACCTAGCGCGTGGCATCCGTCAGGGATTCCGGCGCCGGGGGCGGCCCGTCGCGCTCCGACGAGGACTCGAGCGGGGCGCCGCCGGCACGGAGCAGGATCCGCAGGAACTGCGACGCGCGCACGCGCCCGAGTCCGCCACCTTGGCACGCACGCTCTCCGAACGCCTTCACATCGTCTGGACGCCCACCAGGCACATGAACGAGCGCGGGCACCGGATCTGCCGTATGCCGCCCCGTGTTGCTGTCGGTCGTATGGTCTGCCGTCACGCCGATGACGAGATCGGCGCTCTCCAGGGCGCCCAGGGCCACGTCGACGCGCTCGATGTAGTCACGCTTCGCTTCGGGCTGCCGGTCGTGAGCGGCGATGTCGGTGCCCTTGAGGTGCAACCAGACAATGTCGTGCTCGCGGAGCGCCTCCGCCGCGACCGACACCTTCCGGTCGAGGTCCGTATCCAGCAGCCCGGTGAACGCCGCATGCTCGAAGGGCGTGAACCCCAGCATGGCGCCGAGCCCCAGCATGGTGCGGTCACCGGCCACGACAGCCCCGCGCAGCCCGAGCGCCTCGATCAGGCCGTGCAGGGGATGCACCATCCCAGCGCCGCGCGTGAGCAGCCCCGAGGCCTCGGGGAGGCCACGCGCACGGCGCTGGGCGTTCAGCGGGTGAACCGCCAGTACCTCATGCGCCTGACGGAGGAAGCGGTTGAGCGCCTTGGCCGTACGCTCCGCCGCCTCATCGCCCGCGCGCTGCGGCCGACTCCAGCGCAGCGTCTGGGGGGCGCTGCCGTCCCACGGATCCGTGTCGGTGACGGCGTCGGAGAGGCCCGGCCCCGACATGCGCAGCACGCCACGGTGCTGGCTCAGCGGCTGGAGGAAGGTCGTGATGCCATCATGCGGCGCGATGGCATTGACCGCAGCCGCGAGATCGTCCATGCCCTCGAGGATGCGGCCGGCCCGCCGGTCCGTGACGCTGAGCGCATCGCCCTCGCCGGCAAGCGTCGCGAAGTTGCAGCGCAGCGCGATGTCACCGGCGACGAGGTCGAGCCCCGCGCCGGCGGCCTCGATGGGGCCGCGCGCCAGGCCCGCGGCCTGCGCGCCCGTGAGCCCCATCAGGGCGGCCGACCCCGCGTGCGTCTCCACCGTCGTGCCCGGCTCGATCGGATCGACGAGGCCGCACCGCCCCTGGGCGGCCCAGTCATCGAACACGGGTGTCGCGGCAGCCTCGAGCGGCGTCTGCCCCTCGAGCGACGGGATCGGCAGATCCCCGAGGCCGTCCATGATGACGACGAGGATCTTGCGGGCCGGAGGTGCGCGCTCGCCCACTACAAGACCTCGTCCGGCGTGCCCGTGAACTGGACCGCGAGGGCGGACATCAGGATGGTCATGATCTGGTGGACCGTGTCCTCGAGTTCCTCGTTGGACACGATCGGCACGCCCAGCTGATCGGCTTCGGACAGGAGGAACGACTGGAGATCCCAGATCTCGTCGAAGTACCGCAGGTAGCGCCTCGCGCGGCGATCCGGCTCGCGCTTGCCGCGACCGCGAATGCGCGCCTTGAGCTCACGCGGCTTCAGCACGGCCAGGGCGATGCGCACGAAGATGGCGTCCCCGCCGGCCTCCTCCTCGAGCGTACGCAAGAGTCGGGGATGGGCGTGGACGCCCTCGACGACGAGCGATACGCGCTCGCGCATCGCGCGACGGATCACGGCCTCGCACGCAACCGACACGAGCTCGGCCTGCGTCAGGTAGCCATCGATGAGGGCCGAGGCCGCGGGTCGATCGCTGCCCCCCCCCATGGGCAGGGCCTGCCATGCCTTGAAGGTCGAAGTGTGCAGCGCGGGCATGAGCCGCGACGGCACCATCATGCGCATCACCTCGCGCAGCATGTCGGTCGACTGCGTACGCACGATCTCCAACCGGTGCGCCACCTGGGCTGCGATCGTGCTCTTGCCACTGCCGACGGCGCCGCCCAAGACGACGATCAGCGGTCGCCTGGAGCGCTGGAACTCCTGCCAGACGAGGTACTGCCGCGCGGCATCCTCCCCCAGGTCGGTCAGGAGGCGCTGGTATGTGAGGTGCCGGAGATCGCTGGATGTGATCTCGGTGACGCCCCGCCCCACGAGGTCTTCGTAGATGTGCAAGGCGACGGAGGCGGCGTCATCGGGAATGACGCCGCAGGACACCAGGCTCATGCGGTGGTGACCACGGGAGAAGGGACTCTCGTGGCCGTCCGAGTAGCGGATCTGGATCGAGGCCGCGGTGGGCGGACCGAGGTAGCGGTGAATGACCTCCGCGCCGAACGAGTCCAACTGCTCGACGACCCGTGCCCGGAGCTCCTCGGTCGTCAACTCCCCGAGTGCGTCGATCTGGCTGCGCAACTCCGACGCGATGGCGTATGCCTCCTTGAACGGCACGCCCGCTTGCTGCAGGGAGCGTGTAAGGATCCCTCGCAGGAACGGGACGCGGGTCCCCTCACTCTCATCGATGACGACCGGGCGCGCCATCAGGGGCCGTGCTCCGGCGTGCGGTCGAGGGTCGCCCTTGAGCCGGGGAGCGGTACTCCGCCGGGATGTTCGCAAGCGTGGATCATGCGGAGGAAGATACACGCCACGCCGGTGCCCTGCCCAGGGGGGCAGGGCCATGTGGCGCTTCGGGGCCCTCGGAGGCGGCCCGAGCCGGCCGCGCCTAGTTTCGCGTCTCGTCCGACTCGTCGTAGTAGTCGAGGCGATCGACGGAGACCACGAGCGACGTGACGACATTGCGGGCGTGGGAGATCACGCGCTTGAAGTAGCGGTAGCAGAGCGCCGTCGCGGCGGGCTCTGCCGGCCCGACGGAACTCTCGCCCTCGTGAAGCAGGATCTCCTCGACCTTGTCGTCGCATTCATCCTTGATCACTTCGGCACTCTCGATGAAGGCGGCCGCGCGCTTGGCGTCCTGGGCATCGTAGATGTCATGGGCATCCGCGAGGGCGGAGGAGATGCGCGACTTGAGCCCCATCAGATGCGCGTGGTACGGCGCCTCCGGCTTCTTGGGGCGCAAGGTCGCGAGATCGAGGATGTTCTTCGCGTAGTCACCGATGCGCTCGGCATCCTTGGTGACGCTCATCAGGACCAGGCAGGGCGGGAACTCCGAGACACCGTGCACGGTGGCATGCACGATGAGCGCGCGTCGGATCTCACGCTCGAGCTTGTTGATCCCCTGGTCCGTCTTGACCAGATCCGCATGGACAATGCTGGCGTCAGCGCCCTCGAGATAGGCGCTGCAGGCCAGATCGAAGACGTGCCGGCCATCCTGGAGCATGCGGCCGAACATGCGGTCCATGCCGCCGATGCTGCTGGCTTCCGGGTCGAGTCGCTTGAGCCACTTGAACATGTTCGTGTCCTTCCTCGGACGTTACTTGAAGAGCACGATGCCGAGCAGGGGCATCACCACGAAGACTCCGACGATGTACACGGCCACCCAGGCCCTGTTCTCGATCGCCCGGTTCGCAAGTCCTTGCGCCAGGCGGATCGGGATCCGACGAATCGAAGGAATCGGGTACACAAGAATGATACCGACGAGATTGAAGAGCGCATGCACGAGCGCGATCGTGAGGCCCGCGGGCCCCGCGGCCAGCGCGGCCAGCAGCCCCGTGACCGTCGTGCCCAGGTTGGCCCCCAGCGTCACGGGGAAGGCCGCCTCCAAGGACAAGACCCCGGCGCCGATCATCGGAATGAGCAGCGAGGTCGTGATGCTGGAGGACTGCACGGCCACCGTCATGATGGTGCCGATGACGATGGCCAGGACGCCGCGCTTGCCGAGGACCTCGTTGAGGGCCCTCTCGACGCGCGCCGCCATGAGCGTGCGCATGATCCGCGTGATGTAGAGCAGCGCCACGACGATCATCACCAGCGCCAGCACGAGCAGCAGGCCGGCCGCGAACCAGCCCGTGAGCCCCAGCACATCGGTGACGAAGTGCTGGATGTGCTTCGAGATCGCCCCAAAGAACACCTTGATAGGGCTCTTGAACGACCCCTCGCCGCTGGGATCGGTGGCAAGCAGGGTGGTAAGCCAGCGGGCGCCCTTCTCGAGCAGGCCCGTCGCCAACTCCAGGGGCAGCAGCACGACCAGGGCCATCAGGTTGAAGAAGTCGTGCATCGTCGCGCCGGCAAAGGCGCGACGGAACTCCTCTCGGCGGGTGATGTGCCCCATCGAGACGAGCGTGTTCGTGACCGAGGTTCCGATGTTGGCGCCCATGACCATGGGGACCGCATAGGCGATCGAGATGTCCCCGCCGCCCACCAGGGCCACCACCGTGGCCGTCGTGACCGAGGAAGACTGCACCAGCACGGTCGCGAGGATGCCCACCGCGAGGCCCGCGAACGGGTTCGAGATGCCCTCGAAGAGGGCCTTCGCCTGCTCCTTGCCGAGGGTCTTGAAGGCCCCCCCCATCAGCTTGATCGCGAGCAGGAACAGGGCCAGCAGCAGGATCAACAGAATGACCCGGACCCAGGTGGGCAGCGGCTCTCGTTCCACAGGCATCGACGGCCGCGGCATGGCCTGCATGGTGTCTGCTCCCTCGCACTTGACGAGGGCGCAGTGATAGCAGGCCGCCTTCCCGGAGCAAAGTGGAGTCTCGATACTTGATTCCGGCCGCGCCGAGGGGTGGGCCCCTAGCCGTAGCGGCCCTCGATGTAGTCCGCGGTCTCCTTGTGCTGGGGGGTCACAAAGGTCTGATCCGTGGGCCCGTGCTCCACGACCTTGCCCATGAGCATGAAGATGCACTCGTCGCTGGCGCGGCGGGCCTGGGCCATGTTGTGGGTCACGATCACGATCGTGAACTTGCCCTTGAGCTCCCAGATCAGTTCCTCGACGGCGGCCGTGGCCGCCGGATCCAGGGCCGAGCAGGGCTCATCCATGAGCAGGAGCGTGGGCTTCACCGGCAGCAGACGCGCGATGCAGAGCTTCTGCTGCTGCTCGAGGGACAGGCTGATGGCGGGCCGCTTGAGGATGTCTTTCACCGCGTCCCAGAGCAGCACCTGCTTGAGGACCTCCTCCACGATGTCGTCGTGGTCCTCCCGGGACACCCGCTCGCCCTTGGGGGTGTGCAGGCGATGACCGCAGAGCACGTTGTCGCGGATCGAGAGCGGCAGCGGGTTCGGCCGCTGGAAGACCATGCCGATCTGCTTGCGGACCTGCACCAGCTCGACGCTCTCGTCGAGGATGTTGTGGCCGCAGACGTCGATCGTGCCGGTCGTGCGGACGTAGCCGAGCCGCTCGTTGATGCGGTTGATTGCGCGCAGGAACGTGGACTTGCCGCAACCCGACGGCCCGATCAGCGACGTGATGATGCCCTGCTTGATGTCGAGGTCGACATCGAAGAGCGCCTGGAACGTGCCGTACCAGAGGTTCAGATCGCGGGTGCGTACGGCCAGGTCGGCCTGCAGGGACGTGGCGTTATCCAAAGCGTCCCTCCACGTAGTCGACCGAGCGCGGGTCCTTGACGCGGCCGTCGAAGAACGCCTCGGTCTCGGCGATCTCGACGCATTCGCTCATCAGGAAGAAGGCCGTGCGGTCGGCGAGCCGGCGCGCCTGCTGCACGAGGTTCGTCACGAGGACGATCGTGACCTCCTTCTTCAGCTCCTTGAGCACGTCTTCGATGCGCATCGTCGTCACGGGGTCGACGGCGATGGAGAACTCATCGAGCAACAGGAGGTCGGGCTCCTGGGACAGGGCCCGGGCAATGGTCAGGCGCTGCTGCTGACCGCCCGAGAGCAGGCTCCCGAGCGACTTCAGGCGGTCCTTGACCTCATCCCACAGGGCGGCACGCCGCAGGCAGCGCTCGACGATCACGTCAAGGTCGGCGCGCTTGCGGACACCACGGAGTCGCGGAGAGAGCGCGACGTTGTCGTAGATGCTCAGCGGCAGCCCGACCGGCAGCGGGAACACCACGCCGATGCGCTTGCGCAGGGCGTAGAGGTTCTTGATCGTACGGATGTCGTGCCCGGAGAACTCGACCGTCCCCTCCACGGACATGCCCGTCGTGAACGTGTCCATGCGGTTGAGCGCACGGAGGAAGGACGTCTTCCCGCTGTTGGCGGGGCCGATGATCCCGAAGATTTCGTGCTCGCGGATCTCGAGCGAGACGTCCTTCAGGGCGACGTGATTCCCGTAGCGCACGGTCAGGTCGCGAACAGCGACCTTGGCGTCCGGGGCGACGGCAGGGATGTGCTGGGCGTCTACCACTTCTTCTTGCCTCGCAACCACACGCGGAAGCCGATGGAGACGGCGTTCATGGCGAGCACCATCCCGATGAGAACGAGCGCAACACCGTAGGGCAGGTTCGTGGCGTGCTCGGGGAGCGGCACCTGCGTGGCCATGGCGTAGAGATGCAGCGACATGGCCATCGTCTGATCCCCCACGCCCTCCGGGAGGAAGGGCATGAAGATCACCGCGCCGGTGAACATGATCGGCGCCGTCTCGCCGGCGGTGCGCGACACCTCGAGGATCACGCCCGTGAGGATGCCGCTGATGGAGTTGGGGAGCACGACGCGTCGGATCGTCTGCCAGCGGGTGGCGCCCATGTTCCAGCAGGCCTCACGGAACGCCTGGGGCACGGCCTGCAGGGACTCTCGGGTCGCGACGATCACGACGGGCAGCGTCATCACGGCCAGGGTCAGACTGGCGGCCAGGATGCTCGTGCCGAACTTGAAGAACAGCACGAACGCGCCGACGCCAAACAGCGCATGCACGATGGAAGGAACGCCGGCCAGGTTGATGATGGCCAGGTTGATGGTGCGCGTGAACCAGTTGTCCCCTGCGTACTCGCTGAGGTAGATGGCCGCGGCCACGCCGAGCGGTACGGATGCCAGCAGCGCGACGGAGACCAGCCATACCGTGCCCATCAGGGCCGGGAAGATGCCCCCCGCGGTCATCTCGTCCTTCGGGTCGCTGAACAGGAACTCGAAGGACAGGACCGGTCCGCCCTTGACGATCAGCATCGTGAGGATGATGAGCACCGGCACGATGAGCAAGAGCGTCATCGTGAGCAGAAGCACCTTGATCAGCGTCTGCGTTCGACGGTTGCCGTTGTTGAGTTCTGTGGCTGCAAACATCGCGCTACTTCTTCCGGATTCCGCGCACGACGAGATCGGCGGTGAGGTTGATCACGAAGGTGACGAGGAAGAGCAACATGCCGAGGGTGAAGAGCGCGCGGTAGTGGTCCGAGCCCTGGACGGTCTCGCCCAGCTCGGCCGCGATCGTCGCGGTCACCGCCCGCACGGAGTCGAAGATGCCGCCCGGCATGTTGATCGAGTGGCCGCTGGCCATGAGCACGGCCATCGTCTCACCAAAGCCGCGCCCCACACCAAGGAGCACCGCGGCAACGAGACCATTGCGGGAAGCCGGCAGGACCACGCGCCAGACGATCTGCCAGCGTGTCGCCCCCATGGCCTCGGCGGCCTCGCGGTACGTGTCGGGCACGGCTTTGAGCGCGTCCTCGGCGATGGTCGTCATGATCGGCGCGGCCATGAGTCCGAGGATGATGCCGGCGTTCAGGATGTTCAACCCGACCGGCACGTCGAAGGTGTCGATGATGAGCGGATTCATGAGGCTCAGCCCGATGAAGCCCCACACGACCGACGGGATCGCCGCGAGCATCTCGACCAGGATCTTCAGGGTCTCCCGGGTGCGGCCGGTGGCGAACTCCGCAATGAAGATCGCCGCGCCGAGGGAGAACGGGACGGCCACGAGCATGGCCAGGCCGGTCACACTGGCCGTACCCGCGATCAGCGCGAGGGCGCCGTAGGTGGGGTTCTCCTCGGAGGTCGGGCGCCAGTTCGGCGAGGTGAAGAACTCGGCGAAGTCCATGCTGCCGGTGATGAAGGGCAGGCCCTCCTTCGTGATGAACACGAAGATGCCGATGATCAGTACGATCGCGGAGATGCCTCCGACGAACATGAAGACCTGCATGCCCTTGTCGACGAACCATGCGAGGTTGCGTCGATCCAGATCGGGCAGGGTGCGGGGCAGGCGAGAGCTCACGATCAGTCCGCGTCCTGACCGCGAAGCTTCTCCATCAGCTCGCGCGTCTTGAAGGCGATCTCCTTGTGCACCGCGTCCAGCTGCTCCTCGGTGACGTCGCCCTCCGGCGCCAGATCCCAGTTGAGGAGTACGGTCTTGAAGGGCTTCTCGGCCAGGTGATCGCGCAGCCCCGAGCTGAGGTTGACGATCACGTGGTAGTCGTCGAGTTCGTCATGCGTCGTCGGGATCGGAACCGGACGGTTGTGCCGGCTCGGGATGCCCTTGGCCTCGAGGAAGGCCTCGAGTGCCGGATCGATCGCGCTGGCGGGCTCCCAGCCCGCACTGGCATAGGCCCCGCTGTTCGGAAAGGCCTTCGCGGCGACGGCTTCCGCAAGCGGACTCCAGCAGCTGTTGGGCCCATCCACGAAGAGGATGCGGTAGGTCTTGGGCTCCTTGGTCTGCCCGGTCACGGCGAAGACCGTCTCCTCGCAGATGTTCTTGGCCTGGTCGCTGATGCGCTCGAGGCGGCGGAACACCGTGAGGAGCGCAAAGAGGTCGGCCATGGAAGCCGACTTCTCCTCGCCTTCGCGCAGGAGGTCGGCCCAGACGCGCTCGAAGCTGCTGTCGACCTGCGCGGCCATGCCCATGGTGCCGCGGGCGTGATCGGCGTCGCCCTCGATGAAGGAGCGCAGCGACTGCTTCAGCATGCCGACCGACTGCTCGCTCATGAGCTCGACGTCCCGCGCGACGGTATCGGAGACGGGCCCGGTGAGCTGCACCACCTCACGCGCGATCTTCGCGGCGTAATCGCCGATGCGCTCGATGGCAATGGTGAGCCGCAGGACGCTGGATACGAACCGCAGGATGCCGGCACTGGGCAGATGTCGGGCGACGAAGAAATGGCAATCCTTGTCGATGTCCCGGATGGCCCGGTTGATCGGCATGTCGCCGATGATCGTCTCGGCCGCTTCGGCGCGGTCGAACGTGAGAAGCGAACGACACGCCCGCTGGATCGCGGTGATGACGTCCTTCCCCACGGCGTCGACCTTGCCTCGAATTGCATCGAGGTCGTTCTGCAGGCGCTCTTCGTAGTGACTCACGTCGTCCCTCTTCCGCAAAACCAAGGCATGCGGACCGCACCGATACAGCCCGCCGGCCTGGTTGGCAAGCGCTACTTGACGGGCGCGTAGCCCTTGCGCTTGATGATGGCCTGGCCCTCGGCACTGAGGATCCAGTCGAGGTACTCCTTGGTGGCGCCCGTGGGCTCACCATTGGTGTACATGAGGAGCGGGCGGGCGATGGGGTAGCTGCCATCGACGGCCGAGTTCACGGTCGGCGTCACATACGGGCCGTTTGCGTCCCGGGCGACATCGGCCAGCTGTACGTGCTCCGTGGCGTAGGCGAGACCGCTGTAGCCGATGGCGCACGGCGTCTTCTCGACGGCATCGACGACATCCTTGCTGCCATGCAGGTCCATGGAGCCCAGCTTGAAGTCGCCCTTGCCGAGCACGGTCTTGCGGAAGTAGGCGTAGGTGCCGGAGTTGTTCTGGCGGCTGAAGCGCACGATCTCGGCGCTCCCGCAGCCCGGGATCTTGACGCCCAGGTCATTCCAGCTGGTCGTCGGCCCGCCGTCCCCGTAGATGTCAGCAAGCTCCTTGAGCGTGTACTGGTTCTTCGGGTTGTCCTTGTGGATGTAGACGGCCAGGGCGTCGTAGCCCACGACCCACTCCTTGGGCTCGATGCCCTTGGACTTGGCGAGGTCGATCTCCTTCTGCTTCATCTTGCGGCTGGCGTTCGCGATGTCGACGGTGCCGTTGATGAGCGCGGCAATGCCGGTACCCGATCCGCCACCGGTCACAGCCACGGCCACGCCGGGCTTCTTCTTGGCGTACGCCTCGGCCCACGCCTGGGCGACGTTCACGAGCGTGTCCGAACCCTTGTTCTGGATGAGGGTGCGGTCCCCGCGCTTGCTTCCGCATGCGGCGAGGAGGCCCAGCAGGGCCACGCAGAGAACCTTCACGACGATGTTCCTGGTCATCGAGACTCCTTCAGCCGGGATGGCTTCTGGGGCTGTTCAAACCCCACGGCGGGATTCGACCCCAGCCGTGTGTATTTCCCGTGAAGAGCAAAAGAAGGTTGGGAGAAACAGCCCGGAGCGCCCGCCTGCAGGCTGCGTGGATCTCCTCAGCCCCATCGAATGGACCTATCCAGCCGGATCTTCGCGGACGCTCGCCCAGCCAGCCGCGCTGGCGCGGGCGCCCGACCGGCAGCCAGCAAGGCCGCACCGGGGCGCGGAGGCCCGCCCCCCGCCCACCACGCCCGCTGTCACCGCGAACGGATGCCGAGGTCCTCAGACTCCCAGTGCCTGCCGGTAGGCCGCCGCCATCCGCGTGGGCGAGAATCGTGTGACCAGTTCGGCACGGGCCGACCGCACGACGCGGAAGCGCGAGGCCGGCGGATCCCGGTGCCATGCGGCCAGGAGTCGCCCCAACCCCCGGGCATCCCCAGCCGGATAGAGGTAGCCCGTGCCTTCATGTCGGATGATCGTCGGCACACCGCCGGCGTTGGGAGCCAGGATCGGCGTGCCTGCGGCCATGGCCTCCAAGAGCACCAGCCCAAAGGGCTCTTCAGAAGACAGATGGAGAAGGAGATCACAATCTTCGAGGCGCCGCGGGACGTCGGACACGTACCCGTGGAAGTGTACGTTTGGATGATCGCGGCGTGCGCGCTCTTGAAGCTTCGGCCCATCCGCCCCCGTGCCGTACACGTCGTAGCGTATGGCACGTGCCGCCGGCTCGCAGTCAAGCGCGTCGAGCAGCAGATCGACTCGCTTGATCGGATCGAGGCGCGAGACGATCGCCACGCGGCGTACACGGCCCGAGGGGGTCGCCTGTGTCTTGGCTCGAGTCGGCGTGATGCTGTTCTCGATCACCGTGATCTTCTCGTCGGGAACTCCGTGCGCCTCGAGGCGTTCACGCACGAAACCAGAAACCGCAACAAACGAGACCGGCAGACAATTCAACCAGCGCTTGCGCCCGTAGCTCACCGCATCATCCGCCCCGCCGTGGACGACGTGCAGATGCAGCAGTCGAGTCCCGGAGAGCTTGGCAAGTCCCCATGCCAAGAGGGAATGTGTTGCGGCCGTCGCGCAGACTGCCGCGCGTGGCGCCGTTCGCAGCACTTGGCGAAGGCGACGGGACAACGCGTACCTCGAGTGAAACGCCTGGGCTTGGATACCCTCTGCCTTCGCCGCGCGCACTGCGTCGCCCGGCGGCGCGAGGAGAATGGGCTTGAACCAGGGCCGCAGCGCCTCAAGTGTGGTCAAGGCCATCCGCTCTGTGCCGAAGAGCTTGCCGCTGTGCAGGACATAGATGAGAGGGGGCCGCATCATGCCCCGATGCGGCGGCCCGCAGTGCGCAGCGCGGTCCGCCCCAAG
>JARGNS010000564.1 GCA_029213105.1 Planctomycetota bacterium | reverse complement strand
AGCTCGCCGCGGTCGTCCTCGCCCTCGAGGAAGCGCTCGCCCTTGTCATCGACGAGGTGCGCCCCCTCGCCGCGCAGGGCCTCGGTCATCAAGAGTCGCGGCACACCCGCGAGGTAGAGCGTCGTCGGGTGGAACTGCACGAACTCGAGGTCCTGCAGGTGGCCCCCGGCGCGCCAGGCCATGGCGGCCCCGTCGCCGGTCGCGCCATTCCAATTGCTCGTCTCGCGGAAGATCTGGGCGTAGCCGCCACTGCAGAGCACGACACTGCCGGCCCAGACGGCGCGCAGGTGACCACGCGAGGAGACGAGGGCGCCGCGGCAGCGGCCGTCCTCGTCCGTGAGCAGGTCCACGACGAACGCGTCGGCCCAGCGGGTCACGCGGCGATGGGCCACGACGGCCTCGCCGAGCGCACGCGCGATCTCGCGTCCGGTGGCGTCGCCGCCGGCGTGCAGGATCCGGGCGTGGCCGTGGCCGCCTTCGAGGCCCCGGGCCAGGACGCCGTCGTCTTGATCGAAGCGGGCCCCGATCTTCAGCAGGCGCTCGATGCCGGCGGCGGCCTCCTCGGTGACGGAGCGCACGAGGCGCTCGTCGCACAGTCCCTGGCCGACCTCGAG
This sequence comes from Planctomycetota bacterium, assembly GCA_029213105.1. Lineage (GTDB taxonomy): Bacteria > Planctomycetota > PLA2 > PLA2 > JAEUHO01 > JAHEIK01. The sequence goes on along the minus strand of JARGNS010000564.1, from coordinate 1,901 downwards.
CGTGTCGGCCGCGTGGTCGGCCGGCGAGTCATCCGGGCTGTCGATGACGGCGGCGACGCCGCCCTGCGCCCAGGAGGTGTTGGACTCCTCCGGCGCGTCCTTGGCCATGACCATGACGCGGCGGCCTGCCTCGGCGGCTTCCAGCGCGGCGCTGTAGCCGGCCACGCCCGTCCCGATGACCAGCACATCCGTCAGATGGTGCGGCAGCCGGTACGTATCGAACGGGAGGAGGTAGCGCGGGGTGGTCTCGGCCATGCGCGCTCAGGATACCCGGCGGGCGGCCGGAGGGCGCCCCCGGGCCGGGCTTCCGCGGGGAGGCGTCACGGGGCCCGAGCGGATCAGTCGCGCTCGTTCGGGTCCGTGTGGCTCAGGCGCTTGAGGTTCAGCTTCGAGATCTGCATGAGCTGGAGGCGCATGCTGCCGAAGTCGGTCTTGCCGCCGACGAAGCGCCGGCCCTCGAAGCGGGTGAGCTGCAGCTTGTAGGTCTTGCCCTTGGTCGTGACGACGGTGGCGGGCGAGTGGCCCTTCACGGGCAGGTACTTGCTGATCTGCAGGCTACGGATCCGGCGGAAGGGGATCTCGACCTTCGCGTCGCCGCGCTTGGCCACCAGGATGTTCGGGCCGGTCCAGAAGCCGAAGTCCGAGAGCTCCGTCGTGACGCCCTTGGAGTCCGTCAGGGTCACGTCGTGGCCGGCGTAGTCGATCTCGTAGATCGTGCCGGCGGAGGCAGAGGTGGCAACGAGGATGAGGACGGCCGCAAGGCCCGTGGTCCAGACTGCGCGCATCGGAATCTCCTGGGGACCGTCGGCTGCCGGTGCCGGATGGTCCTTGGACGGGTGCCGGAGCCTCCATCATGCACGAATTTGCGTGCCGCGCACGAGAACTTGGGCTTGGAGGGCTGGAAGCCTCTGGGGCCCTTTTTGGCATTGGGCCTGGTGCGGCTACACTCCTCCGTCCGACGCGCGGGCGTATAGCTCAGTCGGCTAGAGCGCCGCCCTGATAAGGCGGAGGTCCCAGGTTCGAGTCCTGGTACGCCCACCATTTTCTCTCAATCCCGCGCGTCTACGGGCCTCTGGGGCCCGGGTGGAATCCCCGTGGGGGCATAGCTCAGCTGGCTAGAGCACCTGCTTTGCAAGCAGGGGGTCATCGGTTCGAATCCGTTTGCCTCCACCATTCCACCGCCCCATTACCTGGGGTCTGCGGCGTGTGGCCGCCTCGTGCCAAGATCCCCGTTCCCGCAAAGCTGTTCCCGCAGCGGGTTTGGAGGTGCTGGATGGCGTGGCTGAGGCGGCGGAAGATCAAGCGCACGGGGCGCGTGCACTACTATCTGGCGTGGCGCGACGAAGACGGCGCCGAGCGGACGCGACCGCTCAACACGACCGACAAGATCGTCGCCGAGGCCCTCCTCCGTGAGCACCAGCGCGCCTCCGGCGAGCTCCCCGCGGCACCGCGCGGCGCGCCGGCCGAGATCCTCGAGCAGTTTCTCGCGGAGAAGGCCGTGCAGTTTCGGCCGAAGACCGTCGCAGATTACCGCGACCGCCTCGGGCCGCTCTTCGCGGCGTGGTCAGACCACCCCATGGAGACGTGGACGCGCGCCATGTTCGTCTCGCACGTCGAGGGCATGGGCCCGCGCTCGGTGCAGATCCTCGTCGGCCAGTGCCGCCGGCTCATCGAATGGGCGCGCGGGCTCGACCTGCCCCTGCCCGACTTCGTGGGCGACTTCAAGCCGCCGGCCGTGCGGTCCGAGGAACGGACGGCGCTCACGGTCGAGGAGGAAGCGGCCGTGATGAAAGTCGCCCGAGGCGGCCGGCTCGAGGCCCCCATCGCGCTCGCGCTCTACGGCGGGATGCCGCGCGCCGACTTCCTCGCGCTGGAGTGGCGCCAGGTCGACCTCGAGGCGG
>JARGNS010000008.1:10379-23610 GCA_029213105.1 Planctomycetota bacterium | reverse complement strand
GGATCGCCATCTGGCGGTTGTCGGGGTGCACGCTGTCGGTGACATCCCGTGCGGTGCCGCCGGTGGAGAGGTTGCCCGTCGAGCGCAGCCACACCGGCTCCCCCTCGGGGGGCACGCTCTCGCGCGTGTACCCGCGCTGCTCGAGGAGACGCAGCGCCTGATGATCGAACTCGAGCATCGTGAGCACCTTCTCGTGCCCGATGCCGCGGCGCGGGTCCTCGTTGGTGATCTCGACGAGTTCCTCGATCGTGTGCGTGCCATCGCCCACGACGTGGCCCGGCACCCGCTGCGCGACGGCCACGAGCGCCCCATTCACGACGAGCATGCGATGGTCGAAACCCTCGATGAAGCTCTCGACGAGCACGGAGCGCGCATGCTTGCGCGCGGCCTCGTAGGCCACGCGCACCTGCTCCGTCGTCACGAGGTTCGTGGAGCAACCGCGTCCGTGGTTCGCATCCAGCGGCTTGAGCACGACGGGAAATCCGATGCGCTGGGCGGCGCGCACGGCGGCCTTCTCGCTGTAGACCAGGTCCTGGCGCGCGACCGGCAGGCCCAGGTCGCCGAGGATCTGGTTGGTCTCCTCCTTGTCGGAGGCGATCTCGACGGCGATGTGGCGCGTCTCGCTCGTGACCGTCGCCTGGATCCGACGCTGGTGCTTGCCGTGCCCCAGCTGCACGAGGCTGTAGCGGTTCAGCCGCAGGAACGGGATCTCGCGCTCCTCGGCAGCCTTGACCAGGGATGCGGTGCTCGGGCCGAGCTCGCGACGCTGGGCGAAGCGGATGAACTCGTCGAGCTCCTCGGCGAAGTCGAAGTCGTGCGGCACCGACCGCTCGGGGCGCAGCTCCTCGGGGAGCAGCGAGCAGAGCAGCTTCAGCGCCAGCTTGCCGGCCTCGCGGCCGACGTCACCCTGCTGGTACTCGTAGACGACGGTGTAGATGCCCTCCTCGTCCGTGGAGCGGGTCTTGCCGAACGTGACGTCACCACCGGCCATGTTCTGCAGCTCGATGGCGACATGCTCGAGTACGTGGCCGAGCCAGGTGCCCTCGTCCTCCCGCAGTCGCCGTACGAATCCGCCTGGCTCGCCGTAGCTGCAGCCGTGCTCGGCCAGGGTCGGCAGCGCCTCGAGCAGCGCGCCGATGTAGCCCTCGCCCAGGCGTGCGGTGGGCCATGCCTCGAGCTCCCCGAGGTCCACGCGCAGGCGAATCACCCGGAAGAGGGCGTAGAGGTTGGGGCCGAGGTAGACGGACGTATCGAGGATGCGCATGGGATCAGCCTCCCCTGACGGCCTGCGGCGGCGCAAGGGCCTGACGCGTGGCCATGTTGAACGTGGCTCCTTCGGTGAGCACATGCACGCGCAGCCCCACGATGCAGACGGGGTCGTCACGGTGCGACGAGTCCATGGATGTGTACTCCACATCCTGGGGATCGACGATCGTCAGGGCGCCGGAGCCGCGCACCTCCATGACGTCATCCGGCCCGAGGAACGCGGCCGTGTCCTCGTCGAGACCGACGCCGATGGCCGCCGGGTTGTAGGCCAGCGCCGTGAGCAGGCGACCCAGCCGGTCGCGCTGCCTGAAGTGCTGATCGACGATCATGCGATCGGTCAGACCGAGCCCGGGAGCGAGCGTCACCATGTCAGCGCGCGGGGTGGAGCCGCCGTCACCGAAGGCGATCATGTGCTCGGACATGATCGCGGCACCGGCGGAGGTTCCCGCCACGTGCTGTCCCTCGCGGTTGCGCCGACGCAGCAAGCGCGCGACCTCGGTACCACCGAGCGTCGTCGAAAGCCGCAACTGGTTGCCGCCCGTGAGAAACACCCCATCGGCCGCAGCGAGCTCGGCGAGCCAATCCTCGCGCTTGCAGTCGCTACGCTGCTCGAACGGCAAGCTCGTCACATGCGCCACGCCGAGTTCCTCGAACACGCGCTCATAGCGTGTGCCGGTGTCGTCGAGCTGCGAGGCCGTAGGGATGATGGCGATGCGCGCGTCGGCGCCGCCGCACACCCGCACGAAGCGCCGCAGGATGCGCGGGTCGCGCTCGCGCTCCTCGGCCCCGCCGATGGGGATGATGAAGCCACGGCGCGAGGGCTGTTCGTCGGTGGTCACGTAGGAGGCTCCGTCCGGGGAAGTTCGTAGCTTCCGCACGGCCCCCTCGACCGTCAAGGCGGGCGGGCCCCCTAGGGCTGTTCGAAGGGCCCGCGGACGACGGGCACACCAGCGCGCACCATCCAGCGGCCGCCGGCCATCACATCGACGACGCCGGCTTCTTCGTCGAGAACCACGAGGTCGGCGTCGGCGCCGACGGCGATGCGGCCCTTCGCCTCCAGACGCAGCAGCCGGGCCGGGTTCGAGGTGAAGGGCGGCAGGGCGTCTTCGAGAGCCGTGCCGCGCGCGAGCAGTCCCCGCAGGGCCTCGCCGAGGGAAGCGGGCGAGCCGACCTCCATGCCGAGGGGCTGCCCCTCGGCATCGAAGACGGGCAGGCAGCCGCCGCCATCGGAGCTGATGGTGACGCGCTCCGGAGGCAGGCCCGTGGCGAGATAGCGGTGGAGGGCCTCGTCGGCGGGCACGACATCCTCGTCGTCATCCGGCGGAAACGCCGTGATGTCGATGGTCACGCCCTGGTCGGCCAGCGCGAACGCCTCGTCGAGCAAGGCCCGCCGGCGGTTGACGTGCGTCGGGTGGTAGACGCGCGCCGGGACCTCGGCGTCCGCCAGGGCTCGCCGCACGAGCGCCAGGCCACGCGCACCGTCGCCGAGGTGCAGGTGCAGCACGCCCGCCTTGCCCGTCATGAGTCCACCCACGTGCGCATCCCCGGCGAGTCGCAGCAGCTCGTCGAGCGTCGGCTGACTCGAGCGATGGTCGCTGATCGCGACCTCCCCCACGCCGAGCACGAGATCGATGTGCACGATGTCGCCACGCACGCTGCCCGTCAGGGTCGCCGGCGGCACGTGGTACCCGCCGGTCCAGCAGTACGTCGTGAGCCCGAGCGTACGCAGGGCGCGCGCGTGCACCAGCAACTCCCCCGTCGTGCGGACGGTGTCAGCGGTCCCAAGCAGCCCCACGCTGGTCGTGACGCCCGCCGTCGTGATGCGGCTCAGTTCGAGCGCCGGCACGCGCGAGGCGTAGCCCGTCTCGCCCCCACCGCCCGACAGGTGGGCGTGGGCATCGACGAAGCCAGGCACGAGCCGTCGCCCACCGAGATCGTGCACCGCCACGTCGAGCGCCGGATCGAGCTGCGGCCGCTCGTCGCCGATCCAGACCACCTGCCCGCCGGCCACCAGCACGCAACGCACGCCGAGCGACTCCGGCGCGTACAGCTGGGCATTCGTGAGGAGGTGCATGGGGGTCGTCATGGGGCCGGCAGCCTACCGCGCTGCGCGTCCGAGGGCTCCCTACGGCCTGCCCCTCGGCGCTGTCCGGCCCTAGGGCTCGTAGGTGAGGGTCGACGTGATCAGCCTGAACCCGCCCGTGACCAGGCCACGGTCCTCATCGGAGACCTGGGCCACCAGGAAGCAGACCTGATCGCCGAAGAGCCGCCGGCGGTAGTCGCGCGTATGCGGCACGGTCACCCCCAGCAGGGTCATGTGGAAGGTCTCGCGCAGGGTCTCGTAGCCGCCGGCCTCACCCGCCCGGCTGAACGTCGAGGCACTGAGGGTGCCCACATCGGTGCCCTCCTTGGCCTGCTCTGCGAAGCTGCGGGCGTACTCCGCGATCCCCAGCGCGTCGTCCGCGCCAAGGAGCTGCACCACGACGATGGCGTCCCCGGGCTCCTCGACGAAGAGGTAGCGGATGCCCTCTTCGCTCGCGTCCTCCGTCACGCGCCAGTTGCCCGGCATCTGGAAGGACAGCCCGTCCTTGCGATACGTGATCGGATGGGCCGTGTCGGCCTTCTTGCCTCCGCAGGAGGCCAGGGTCAAGCCCGCGGCGAGCACGACCAGGGCCGCGAGCGTGGTGAAGGACACAGGGGTCTGCAGGAGGGGCTCGCAGCCGGGCGGCAGGGTACCAAGCCGGCACCCGGGCCGGGCCGCCTCAAACGACCCTGGCGCACGCTGCGGTTGCGTGATCGCCCCCCCTTGAGCCACCCCGCCGGTAGACTCCCCCACCGGACGAGGAAGACAGAGACGTGGCACGCATCCGAGAAATGCACGGCGCAGGGCGCAAGTGGAGGCTCGGCCTCACGACGGAGGTCGGCCGCGACGCCGGCTGCGCCATCCACCTCGAGGACGGGCTCGTCTCCTCCAGCCACGCCGAGATCCGGCAGTCCGGCAACAACCAGTTCCGCATCGTCGATCTCGGCAGCCGGCACGGCACCTACGTGGGCTCCAAGCCGATCCACGAGCACCTGCTGCAGCACGGCGACGAGATCATGATCGGCACCTGCCTGCTGCGCTTCGAGCAGGAGTTGTCCGACGGCGCCTCGGCCCTCTCCCAGATCCAGGATCGCGTGCCCATCGCCGACGCCGTGATGGCCTTCCCCGCCGCCGCCGACCAGGACAACGACGAGCGCCTGCGCAAGGACTACGACCGACTCCGGGCCGCCTACCAGGTGGGCCAGCGCGTCTCCATCCACGGGGAGCTCGAGGCCCTGCTCCGGTCGATCGCCGACATCGCCATCGAGCTGATCGGCGCGGACCGCGTGGCGGTCCTCCTGATGAACTCCGACTCGGGCGAACCCGAGGTGCGCCACGCGCAAGCCAAGGATGGCACCGCCGAGGACGTCACCGTCTCCAAGAGCATCCTCCGCGAGGTCACCAGCGGACGCGTGGGGGTCCTCTCCGCCGATGCCGGGAGCGATGAACGCTTCGGCGGCGCGGCCAGCGTGGTCGCGTCGAACATGCGCTCGACGATGTGCGTGCCGATGCTCCACACGGGCGAGATGCTGGGCGCCATCCACTGTGACACGAAGCTCGCCACGAACGTGTTCACCGATGCCGACCTGCATCTGTTCACGACCATCGCCAGCCAGGCCGCCGTGGCCGTACGCAACGCCATGCTGCTGCAGCGCCTGCAGGAGGAGACGAGCACGCGCGTGCAGTTCCAGCGCTTCTTCTCGCCGGGCGTGGTAAAGCAGATCGTGGGCGGCGAGATGCGCGTCCACCAGCGCGGCGAACTGCGTGACGTCACGGTCTATTTCCTGGATATTCGGGGCTTCACGCGCATGTCCGAGGGCATGGAGCCCAAGGACGTCGTGGGGCTGCTCAACGCGTTCTACACACGCATGGTGCCGATCCTCTTCGAGCACGACGGCACGCTGGACAAGTACGTGGGCGACGAGCTCATGGCGCTGTTCGGCACGCCCCAGGAGCTCGAGGATGCGCCATTCTCGGCCGTCTCCTGCGCCGTGGCGATGCGCAACGCACTCGAGACCTTCACCGAGGAGCAGGCGGCCGCAGGCCAGCCGACGCTCCAGGTCGGGATCGGCATCCACTCCGGGCCCGCCCTGTGCGGCATCATCGGAAGCCCGAAGACCCGCCAGTACACCGCCATGGGCGACACGGTCAACACGGCCGCGCGTCTCTGCTCGATCGCGAAGCCAGGCGAGATCCTGATCAGCCGGGCGACCTACGACGCCGTCGGCACGCGGGTCGACGTCGAGACGCTGCCCCCCACCGAGGTCAAGGGCAAGCGCGACGCGCTCGAGGTCTTCGACGTCCGCAAGCTGTCGTAGCGCACCCCCCAGACTTTCGTCCATCGGTCCCGCCGTTCCAGAAACCCCCAAGCTTCGGGGTTTCCGATACGAGCGCCCCTGCACCTTGCACAAGGCCCCGCAGGCCCGGACACTCCGCCGTCCAACCTGACCACGACGGAGAACGCGCATGCCCGAACGACTGCCGTGGGAGCCCAGCGGGAAGCCGCGCGCGATGAAGCGCGCAGGCATCGTGATCGATCTGCGGCGCTGCATCGGGTGCCATGCCTGCAGCGTCTCGTGCAAGACCGAGCACGACGTCGCCCTGGGCGTGTTCCGTACCCGTGTGCGCTACGTCGAGCGCCCCGGGAAGGCGCAGCTCTCGTTCCTTCCGATGCTCTGCATGCACTGCCAGGACGCCCCGTGCATTCCGGCCTGCCCCACGACGGCCATGTCCAAGGGCGAAGACGGGCGCGTGTACGTCAACGAGTCCAAGTGCGACGGCACCACGGACTGCATCGCGGCCTGCCCCTACGACGCCATCCAGCTCGACCCGCAGACCGGCATTGCCGACAAGTGCGACCTCTGCCAGCACCGCACGGACGTGGGCATGGATCCGGCCTGCGTCGCCTCGTGCCCGTCGGGCACCCTGCGCTTCGGGGATCTCGACGACCCCGACGATCCGGTCAGCAAGCTGGCCCAGGAGCACGGGGCCCGCGGCTTCCGCGAGGACGCCAAGACCCGGCCGACCGTGCAGTACATCGGCTTGCGCCCGTCCGTCGAGGCCGCCGTGACCGGCGGCATCCAGCTGCACCCGGAAGAGGACGAGGTCATCTACGTCCAGAAGAAGTCGGACTAGGGGGCGCCATGACCAAGAACACCAACAGCCTCGATCGACGTGACCTCCTCAAGCTCGCCATGGGCGCCGCGGCCGCTGTCGCGGCGGGTGCCGCCTTGCCCGTGTTCACGCCTGTCTTTGCCGAAGACGAGCCGCGCAAGACGGCCCGCCTGGGCAAGGTGGACTACACCAAGGCCACGGCGATCCCGACGATCTGCTTCGGCTGCACGACGCACTGCGGCGTGATCGGCTGGGTGGAGAACGGTGTGGTGCGCCGCATCGAGGGCAACCCCCTGGACATCAACTCGCGCGGCAAGATCTGCAGCAAGGCCAACGCGATGATCTCCTACACCTACTACCCGGACCGGCTGCTCTACCCCATGAAGCGGGTCGGCAAGCGCGGCGAGGGCAAGTGGAAGCGCATCTCCTGGGATGCCGCCAACGCCGAGGTCGCCGGACGCCTCAAGAAGATCCGCGCAAGCGGGCACCCCGAGCGCTTCGTCTTCCACTACGGCCGCGACAAGACCAAGGGCTTCACCTCGCACTTCTGCAAGGCCTTCGGCACGCCCAACCGCGTCAACCGACGCTCGATCTGCTCGTCGAACCGCCGCGCCCCGCTGATGAGCTTCTACGGACGCGACTTCGAGTGGGAGACGCAGGACGTCGCCAACACGAAGTACATCGTGAACTTCGGCGCCAACCCGATGGAGGCCTACCAGGGCGGCATGTTCCTGATGGGCCGCATCCAGGACGCACGGGTCGACCACGGCGCGCGCATGGTCACCTTCGAAGTGCGCCCGAGTACCCCGGCCAACGTGTCGGATGAGTACTACCCGATCAGGCCCGGCACGGACGGCTGCGTCGCATACGCCATGTGCTACGTCATCCTGAAGGAAGGGCTCTACAACCCGCGCTTCTGGAAGCGCTGGGTGAACATCCCGATCGAGACGATGCGCAAGCACATCGTCGACGACGAGAAGTACACGCCCGAATGGGCCGAGCAGAAGAGCGGCATCCCGGCCAACACGATCCGACGCATCGCGCGCGAGTTCGCCAAGGCTGCGCCGCATTGCTGCACGATGAGCAACCGCGGCTCGGCGAAGCACTACAACGGCGTGCAGGCCGATCGAGGCATCCGCCTGCTGGACGTGCTCGTCGGCAACGTCGGCAAGCCCGGCGGCTTCTGCCTCAGCAGCCTGCGGGGCTGGAGCGGCAAGTACGGCCAGGACGGCCTCCCGAAGATCTCGATTCCCGGACCCAAGCCGTCCTCGCCCAAGCCCTTCCTCGAAGGCACGCCCCAGTTCGCGGAACTGCCCGAGCACGTCAAGACCCGCGTGCGGCGCTTCCCCGATGCGTGGAAGAAGAAGTACACGGGTGAGCTCAACACGCCGAGCGAGTTCCCGCTGGCCTGGCACTGGTACGCCATGCGCGTGGGACAGATGATCCCGCGCTACATCGCGGAGGGGCGCGCGAAGGTCGACCTCTACATGAGCTTCACCTACGGCGCCGCCTACGGCTACCCGGAGGCCAAGCAGTCGCGCGAGGTCTACAAGGACGAGTCGCTCATCCCCTACCACGTCTGCATCGACATCAACTACAGCGAGCAGGCCAAGCTCGCCGACCTGCTGCTGCCGGACGCGACGAGTCTCGAGCGCTGGGATGCCCACTCGCAGAACTGCCACGAGCTGATCCCCTACACGGGCATCCGGCAGCCGCTCATGAAGCCCCTCGGCGAGGCCCGCCCCGTGCAGCTGATGATGCGCGACTGGGCTCACCTCATCGGCGGCGGCATGGAGAAGTACTTCGACTTCGAGTCCTCGATGGACGGCCTCGAGGGGCTCTACGAGAAGTGGTACGCCAACATCTCCGCCAAGCACAAGGGTGGCTGGGAGGAGTTCAAGCGCCGCGGCATCTGGCACGACGAGACGCGCGCCAAGGACTACGAGCTCTACGAGCGCCCGGTCACGGCGAAGAACCTCGAAGGGTCCCGCGTCGACGAGAAGACCGGCCTCATCACCAAGGAGATCAAGGGCAAGCGGACGACGGTCGGCATCATGCAGGACGGCAAGCCGGTCCAGGGCTTCCCGACGCCGACGCGCCGCATCCAGGTCTACGATCCGGTGTTCGAGCTCGCCGCCGAGACGGTGGGGCTCCCGAAGGGTGACCCGAACGGTCTTGCGCTCCCGACCTGGTTCCCCGTCCCCGAGATCGACTCCATCGCCGATGACGAGCTCGTCTTCACGACGTTCAAGTGGAACGTCCACACCCAGGGACGCAGCGGCCACTGGAAGCACCAGACCGAGATCGTGCACGCGAATCCCGTCTACATGCATCCGTCGACGGGCAAGCGCTTCGGCCTGAAGAACGGCGACCGCATCGAGGTCACGGTCAAGCGCCCGAAGGGCCTGACCTACCGCGCGAACGAGAAGGAACCCGTGGGCTCCTTCGAGCAGACGGTGCGCTTCCTCGAAGGCGTCCACCCGAAGGTCATCTGCTGCTCGCACCACCTGGGACACTGGGAGCACGGCCGCATGGCCCAGGCCAAGGCTGGCCCCGACACGCCCGATGCGGTCAGCAGCGACCGCGACATGACCGACAACGTCTGGTGGGCCACATCCCAGGACGGCCCCGGCAATGGCGTGCACACGAACGACGTGCTGCCGCTCAACCCGGCACCGCTCGTCGGCGGTCAGAACTGGAACGACAACGTCGCGACGATCAAGAAGCTCTCGTAGCCCCCACGCGTGAGCATGCCCGATCAGGATGTTGGTGCGATCTACGCACTCCTCTCGCGCGTCTTCTTGAAGGAGACGGACGCGGCCCTGCTGCACGAACTCGCCCGGGACGAGATCGCGCAGATCGGCGAGTCCCTGGCGCCCGGCTTCCGCGCCCGCATCGCGCCGCCCCACGATGACGAGGCTCGGCTCGAGGAAGAGGCGACGGAGTACGCACGCCTCTTCCTGCTCCCCGGCGGCGTCTCGCCGGATGCCGCCGGCTGGATGGCCGGCGAGGAGGGCGCCATCCGCGCCGACCTCGAAGAACGCATCTCGAACCTCTACGAGGTGCTGCGCCTGCGCCCCGCGGACTTCGGACTCGGCAACGTGCCGTCAGACCACGTCGGCATGCTGCTCGCCCTGACGGCCGCGGCGTACGGCATCGAGCCGTCGGGCGATCTGGCGAACCGCTGCCGCGCCCTGCTCAAGCCGTGGGGCGCGACCTTCGGCGAGACGCTCGCCACCACGACCGAGAGCCCCCTGTACCGGGCCGCCGGGCGATTGCTCGTCATCTTGCTGGACGACGACGCAGCCTGAGCGGGCAGCCCTCCCACGAGATTGGCCTCCTTGCGCCGAGGTCGATACCCTCGTCGGTGAAGCCGAGACCGCGAACAAGCGCCGAGGAGCCCCTCCATGACCCGTCCCCCCCTCGCCCTGCTGCTCGCCCTGGCCTTCGTCCTGCTCGCCGCATGCGGCAACCCGGAGACGCCGGCCAAGCCCGAGGGGGACGAGGCCAAGCCGGTCGTGGCCTCCGCCGTCCGCGGCGGCGCGCTCTACGACAAGTTCTGGAAGGTCGCCGACGCTCCGGAGCCGAAGGAGACGCACCCGCTCTGGGCCCAGCGTCCGGACACGACCTCCAACGCGCGCACGGGCTCCACCACGTGGCGCTGCAAGGCGTGCCATGGCTGGGACTACAAGGGCGCCGCCGGCGCCTACGCCACGGGCTCCCACAAGACGGGCTTCGCCGGCGTCCTCGCCTCCAAGCTCGGCGCGGCCGAGTTGCTCACGTCCCTGGCCGAGACGCACGGCTACCGGGCCGCGGGCCTGAGCGACATCGACCTGCAGAGTCTCGCGCTGTTCCTGCGCGAGGGCCTGGTGGACACCGCGGCCTCGATCGACGGGCAGGGCGCGTTCCAAGGGGACGTCGCGCGGGGCAAGACGCTCTACATGCAGGGCGTCGGCGGCAAGAAGTCATGCAAGGGCTGCCACGGCCTCGACGGCTTGAAGCCCCCGCAGGGCGCGGCGGCGAACTACGACGACTTCGTCGGCAAGGTTGCCACAAAGAACCCGTGGGAGTTCCTGCACAAGGTGCGCTTCGGTCAACCGGGCTCCAAGATGCCCGCCGCCCATGGCTCGAGTGCCTCCGCACAGGATCTCGCCGACCTCGGCGCCTTCGCGCAAACGCTGCCGACGTCGAAGTAGACCCTGGACCGGGGAACGGGGACGTCGGCCTTGGCGCCCCGACCTACGACCTCGGGAACCAGCCCTGCGTTCGCAAGCAGAACTTCACGAGCATCAACATCAACGGGACCTCGATGAGCACGCCCACCACCGTGGCCAGGGCAGCACCCGATGACAGCCCGAAGAGCATCACAGCGGTGGCAATCGCCACCTCGAAGTGGTTGCTCGCCCCGATCATGGCCGTGGGTGCCGCTTCGGCGTACCGCAGCCTGAACAGCCGCGCCATGGCGTAGCCGAGGCCGAAGACGAGCAGGGTCTGGACGATCAGGGGCACCGCGATCCAGACGATGGTCAGCGGGTTCTCGAGGATGACGTCTCCCTTGAAGGAAAACAGCAATACGAGCGTGAGCAGCAGCGCCCCCACCGTGACCGGCGTGAGGAGGTGAAGGAACCTCCCCTTGAACCACGCCTCACCCTTCACCGCGATCAACCACTTGCGCGACACGAACCCGGCCACGAGGGGAAGCGCAACGTACACGCCAATCGACAGAAGCAGGGCCTGCCACGGGACAGGAAGTCGCCCGACACCTAGCAGGAAGCCCCCGAGAACGCCGTAGAGAACAAGCATGGCGAGCGAGTTGATGGCGACCATGACCAGAGTGTGCGCGTCGCTCCCTCGCGCCAGATAGCCCCAGACCAGGACCATCGCCGTGCAGGGCGCGACGCCCAGCAAGATGCACCCGGCGAGGTAGCTCCTCCAGAGAGGGATCTCGAGGAACTTCACGCCTTCCTGCACGACCACCGTGCCAGCGCCGTACTGCGCCCCCTCCGGGAGGTTCAGCCCGAACGGAAGCGTCACGAGGTCCGTCGCTTCGGGGCCGATGAACTGAAGGAAGACGGTGCCCAGGAAGAGGCTCGAGATGCCCAACATCGTGAAGGGCTTCACGCACCAGTTCACGAACAGGGTCAGCAGCACCGGCCGCGTGCTCTTCCCTGCGGCGACAACCTCCGCGAAGTCGATCTTCACCATGATCGGATACATCATGAAGAAGAGGCAGATCGCGATCGGGATCGAGACAACCGGCGCGCCATCCACGTCGATGGTGATGCCATCCAGGGTCCGAGCGAATCCGGGGGCCAGGCGACCGAGCAGGATGCCGGCGCCCATGCAGAGGAACACCCAGAGCGTCAACAGACGCTCGAACCCCTGCATCTTGCGCGTCGTTGTGTCCTGGCCCATGACCCCGTGCCGCCTCCGTGCAAGGGCGCCACGTCCGTGGGACCCTCGCCGCTCGTCAGTATCGCCCTGGGCACTCCTGTCGACCAGACCGGAGGGAGGTCATGTCGAGTTGACAACACATGGAACCGCCCGAGAGCGCTTCGGCCCAGGCTGCGACGATCCCCTACCCGAAGGGGCTCCCGCGCAGAGACTCTCCGCAGCCGACTTGGGAACGACCTCCCCTAGCGGGCCTCCCACGACGCCCGAGGCGCCAAGCCCTAGGTTCGATCGGCCACGTCAGGCCACGGGGGCCGGCGCCAAGCGCGCCGGATAGGGATCGAGGTAGTGCTGTTCACGAGCCCACGGGGCGGCTTCGTGCTTGAGCAGCAGGTAGCGGACGATGGCCACAGGGGCCGCGCGGGGCAAGACGCCCTGGGTGTAGAGGTCGAGGTTGCGCTGGAGCTCGCGCTTCTCCTCGGACGCAAGCTCGGTCTTGCAGAACCCGACGAGATGCTGGATCACGTTGACATGCCGCCCGCGGGAGACCACATTCGCGAGCGCAAGCATGAGGCCTGCCTCGTACTCCGCGAGTCGCGTGGCGAGGTCGGCTCCGCCCTTCGCGTGCCCGGCGACCAGTTGCCCGAGGCGTCGGTAGGACGAGGGATCGGCCGCCAGCAAGAGCATCTTGTGGCGCGCATGGAAGGTGCCCAACCCTGCGAGGCTTGCGTCCTCATCCAGGTATCGGCGCCAGCGCGCATAGGCATGCACGCGCACGAGGAACGACTCCCGCAGCAGCGGGTCGTTGAGTCGCCCTTCCTCCTCCACCGGGAGGTTCGGCAATCGTGCCATGAGGGCCTCGGCGAACACACCGCGGCCGCGCGACGACGGCGAGCCGTTGTGGTCGTAGACCTTGACGCGGAACACACCACACGTGGGTGAGTCCTTCTTGAAGATGAACCCGTCGAGATTCTCGAGCGCGAGTTCCTCCGCACGCCGGCCGACATGCTCCGCCATCGGCGCGGTCCAGTCGTCTCCGCTCTTGCTCTCCTGCAGCCGAACGGCACCGTCGACCTCGGACGACGCGTCGACGACCAACCGCATCGGCGGACGGGGCGTGGGCAGACCGAGTTCGACTTCCGGGCACACGCCCACGAACTCGGCGTGCTCCCCGAGCACGTTCAGGATCCACTTGCTCTGGCAGTGGCCGCCATTGACGCGGACGTTCTCGCCCAGCAGGCAACGGCTAACCCCGAGTCGCGGACGCAGCGTCTCCGCTGCGGAGGATGCGACATCGGATCCTTCTACGTCCTCGAGCATCGATCGTCTCCGGGCCAGCAAGCCTATAAGGGAGCGGCGGCGATCGCCATGAGCGAT
>JARGNS010000008.1:3281-10369 GCA_029213105.1 Planctomycetota bacterium | reverse complement strand
CCCCCCCCCCCCCCGCCGCGGGGCGTGCCAGGGTCTCGTGAAGGGCGGCAACCAGGCGCCGCTCCGGGGGGGAAGGGAGGAAGGGGAAGAAACGGACTCCCGGCACCGAAATCGAATGGAGGAACTACTGCGGCTGCGCCGGCGTGACGACCTTGTCGATCACATGGATGACGCCGTTGCCGCACACGAGGTCGGCCGAGGTGACCTTCGCGCCGTTGACGGTCACCTGACCATCGCTGGTCTTGGTGATGATCAGGGACTGGCCCTGGGCCGTCTTGGCCTCGATGGTTCCGACCTTGAGGTCAGTGCTGAGCACGCGGCCCGGCACGACGTGGTAGGTCAGGATCTGGGTCAAGGCCGGCTTGTTCTTCACGAGCTTGCCGACCATGCCGGCGGGGAGCTTGGCGAAGGCCGCATCCGAGGGGGCGAAGACCGTGAACGGCCCGTCACCCTTGAGCGTCTTGACGAGGTCGGCGGCCTGGACCGCCGTGACGAGCGTCTTGAAGCTGCCCGCGGCGACTGCCGTGTCGACGATGTCCTTGCGGGGAAGCACGACGCGGTCGATGACGTGGATGATGCCGTTCGAGGTCTCGATGTCGGCCTTGATCACGCGAGCGCCATCAACAGTGATCCCCTGCGTGTCGCTCTTGATGCGCAGGCTCTGGCCCATCGCCGTCTTGGCCCAGTCGGCCTTCATGGCCTGGGCGGCGGTGATGCGACCCGGCACCACGTGGTAGGTCAGTACCTTGGTCAGCGCGGCCTTGTCTGCCAGGAGCCCCTGGAGGGTGGCTGCGGGTACCTTGGCGAAGGCGGCATCGGAGGGCGCGAACACGGTGAACGGCCCCGGGCCCTTGAGCGTCTCGACGAGGTCGGCGGCCTTGACCGCCGTGACGAGCGTGTTGAAGGAACCGGCCTTCACCGCCGTGTCGACAATGTCGGCCTTGGCCGTGGTCATCGAGCCGGAGCACGGCTTGTCGCCGGAGCAGGACGGGATGTCATCTGCCTGGCTGGCAACCGGTGCGACGGCCATCAGGCCAACGAAGAGGGCTGCGGAGAGGAAGTAGTGCGAGGGCTTCATGGGAACTCCTGTTGATTGATGTTTAGGAAATTACCTTCTCAATTAGCGCTGTCCAGATAAATTCCTACACAGATCGTTTTTCTGAACGGGGCCCCACGGCCCCGCCCGCGGAGCCCAGGCGTGACCCCCTCCCAACTGCCCCTGAATGAACGAGTTACGGCCAACCCCGAGCAGCCGGTCCAAGCCTCGGCGCGCTACGTCCTCTACTGGATGACGGCCCAGCGGCGCACCCGAGCCAACTTCGCCCTCGAGCGCGCGGTCGACTGGGCACGGCATCTGGGCCGCCCCCTGCTCGTCCTCGAGGCCCTCGCGGTGGACTACGAGCACGCCAGCGACCGCCTGCACCGGTTCGTCCTCGACGGCATGAAGGACAACGCGGCGGCCTGCCTGCGCCACGGCGTGCGCTACCTGCGCTACGTCGAGCCCCGGGCCGGCGCGGGGCGGGGCCTCGTGAAGGCACTCGCGCGGCATGCCGCCGTCGTCGTGACCGACGATCACCCCGCCCACCCGCTGGGGGACCTCGCAGCGCGCCTCCGCCCCCACCTCGCGGTGCGACTCGAGCAGGTCGACTCGTGCGGCCTGCTCCCCATGCGAGGCACGCCCAAGGTGTTCACGACGGCCTACGCCTTCCGCCGCCACCTCCAGCACGAACTGCCCGCGCACCTCGCCAGCATGCCGCGCGACCATCCGCTGCGGCGACTCCGCTCCATGCCGCGGGCGGTCGTCGCACGCTCCATCCTCACGCGCTGGCCCGAGTTGCGAGCGGACCCGTCCTCCGACCCCACCGCGCTCCTCGCCACGCTCCCGATCGACCACACGGTGGGTGCCGTCGCCGCGACCCGCGGTGGCTCGCGCGAGGCCCGGGCGCGACTCACGCACTTCCTGGCGCAGGGCCTCGAGCACTACCAGGACGACCGCAACCACCCGGGCGAGGAGTGCGAGAGCGGGCTCTCGCCGTACCTGCACTTCGGGCATGTCGGGTCGCACGAGGTCTTCCAGGCCGTCGTGGCACGCGAAGGCTGGACGCCGGATGACCTGGACACCGTGGTGCGTGGCAAGCGAGCCGGCTGGTGGGGCATGGCCCCCGAGGCCGAGGCGTTCCTCGATCAGGTCGTGACCTGGCGGGAGCTCGCCATCAACACATGCGTGCACCTACCCGAGACCTACGCGTCGATGGCCTCGCTTCCGGCGTGGGCCCTGCGCACGCTGCACACCCATGCACTGGATCCGCGCCCCTACACCTACGCCCCGGAGGAACTGGAGCAGGGCGCGACCCACGACGCGATCTGGAATGCCGCACAGCACCAACTACGAGCACAGGGCACGATCCACAACTACCTGCGCATGCTCTGGGGGAAGAAGATCCTCGAGTGGTCGCGCTCGCCCGATGAAGCCCTGGCGACGATGATCCACCTCAACGACAAGTACGCCCTCGATGGCCGAGATCCCAATTCGTATGCGGGGATTCTGTGGTGCCTGGGTCGAAATGACCGCGCCTGGGGTCCCGAGCGCCCGATCTTCGGTACCGTGCGCTACATGAGCTCGGACCAAGCGCGCAAGAAACTGAAGCTCGGCAGCTACCTGACCCGCTTCACGGCGGCGGGCAGCAAGCCGGTTGGGAATGCACGATGAACTCCGCTTCCCCAGCTGGTGATGCAACGGTCCTGCTCACGGGAGCAACCGGGTATGTCGGCGGCCGACTGCTGTCGCGGCTCAAGGACAAAGGCCTGCGCATCCGGTGCCTTGTGCGCCGACTCGAGGAGTTCGAAGGGCAGGGCACCGAACGTGTCGAGTTCGTCCAAGGCGACTTGCTCGACCCGGGTTCGTTGCGGGCGGCTCTCGAAGGTGTCGAGGTGGCCTACTACATGGTCCATGCGATGGGCTCGGGCCCCGACTTCGAAGCACTTGATCAGCAGGCTGCGACGAACTTCGCGCAGGCCGCCAAGGTCGCAGGGGTCAAGCGCATCATCTACCTGGGCGGGCTCGGCGACGAGTCGGAGTCGCTCTCCCCGCACCTGCGCAGTCGCCATGAGGTCGGTCGCCTCCTGAAGGACTCGGGCTCGACCGTCCTGGAACTGCGCGCCTCCATCATCCTGGGCACGGGCAGCCTCTCGTTCGAACTCATCCGCGCCCTCGTCGAACGCCTGCCGATCATGATCACACCGCGCTGGGTGCGCGTGGAGGCTCAGCCGATCCTGATCACGGACGTCCTCGCCTACCTCGTTGCAGCCCTCGACCTGCCCCAGACGCAGTCGCAGGTCTTCGAGATCGGCGGCGCCGACCGCTGCACGTACGGGGACCTGATGAACGCCTACGCCAAGCAGCGCGGGCTGCGGCGCTGGATGATCGGAGTGCCGTTCCTCACCCCCCACCTGTCCAGCTTGTGGCTGGGGCTGATCACGCCCCTGTACGCACGCGGCGGGCGCAAGCTGATCGGCAGCATCCGGAACCCCACGGTGGTGCAGTCCGACGCGGCGCGGACCGCGGTCCCCGAGATCGAGCCGCTCGGCCTCGATGCGGCCATGGCGCAGGTACTGGAAGCGGAAGACGCCTCGGTCGCACAGACCCGCTGGTGCGACGCCGTCTCCGCAGGGGGCCAGCACGTCCGCCAGGCGGCGCCCAAGAGCGGTACGCGGTTCCTGGATCAACGCTCGCTGGTCGTGGCCGCTTCGGCACACGCCGCGTTCGCCCCGATCCGCAAGATCGGGGGCACGCGCGGGTGGTACTGCGGCACCTGGCTCTGGCGCGTTCGCGGCTTCATCGACCTCCTCGTCGGAGGCGTAGGCCTGCGACGGGGACGTCGTGACCCGGATCATCTCCGTGTCGGAGAGCCGCTGGACTTCTGGCGCGTCGAGGCGCTGGAACCCGATCGCCGCCTGGTCCTGCGTGCGGAGATGAAGCTCCCCGGCAAGGCGTGGCTGGAGTACCAGGTCGAGCCGGAAGGCGAGGGCTCCCGGATTCACCAGACCGCCATCTTCGATGCGCGCGGCGTTCTCGGACGGCTCTACTGGTGGGCGGTGTTCCCGCTGCATGCCTGGATCTTCTCGGGCATGCTCGCCGGCATCGCGCGGCGCGCCCTCGAGGAGCACGCAAGCGCCGAGGCCGCTAGAACCGGTAGCTGACGGACACCAGGGCCTGGTGCAGCCAGGCGAAGGTGTAGACCTTGTCGTTGTCGGCCCCGCCTTCGATGGTGCGGTAGCCCACGCCTACGCTCCAGCGTGAGCTGAAGTCACGATGGACCTTCAAGGCGAAGTCGATGGCCCGGCCCTGCGGCGCGGCCGCAGCGTCCACGTCGGCAACCAGACGCCAGCCCGGGCGAAAGCGCCACTCGGCATCGACATGCAGCAGGGGAACGATCCCGAGGTCGGTCTTGCGCGAGGTCGTGGCCCCCTGACGCAGCTCGATGTTGGCGTCGCGGACCTTGAGCGTGGCGCCGACGAACACCGACCAACACGGCTTGCAGAACAGCTCGTAGCGATAGCCGATGCGATAGGAGTTGAACTTGTAGGTCGCCTTCGTGGCGACGCCGGCCGCATAGGTCTCACCGGCAAAGGAGACGGGCTCGGCGAGAACACCCGTTTCATTGATCTCGAGCGGCGCGATGAGCGCGCGGATGTTGTGGCGGCCGGATACCCGCCAGTCGAAGGTGATGCGGCCGCCCGCAAACGGGCCGGCCCCGGTCACATCATCGAGTGCGAAGCGTGTCCCCGTGTTGCCGGGGACCGCCACATCGTTGCGCGTCTGCCACACCGGCCCCAGCTCGAGTTCGACCGAGAAACGGCGTCACAGGCGCTGGTGGCGCGGAGTCGTCCGCCAGCGCACGGGCGCGACCTCACTCGGGAGCAACGGTCGGCTGGAAGCCTCGTCGAGCGCCGTGCCGTTCGCTGTGTCGGCCGAAGCCACGGGCGCGGCGGCAAGCCAGGCCGCCCCGAGGACGATCAGTACGATGAGCGAAACGGCGTGGCGCCTGAGCATGGCTACTC
This sequence comes from Planctomycetota bacterium, assembly GCA_029213105.1. GTDB lineage: Bacteria > Planctomycetota > PLA2 > PLA2 > JAEUHO01 > JAHEIK01. The sequence continues at coordinate 5,308 of JARGNS010000008.1, read as the reverse complement.
CTTCTCGACCGGCACCTGGAGTTCCCAGTACTGCCTGTCGGCTGCGACCATCGGACTGTTGTATCCGAAGACGCGCCACGGACCGACGGCCGTGAGGCCCAACTCCATGCGGCGCTTCTCGACGAGGGCCTTCGCCGTCTTGAGGTCGCTGTCCGTACGGCGCCCGCGCATGCCGATGCTCAGCACCTCGATCCGATCGAGATCGAGCACCTGGACACGCCCCTGGGTACCGGCCGAGCCCTGGTCAGGAGCCTCGTAGAGGAACGCCATGTTCGCCATGCGCATGTCCTTGTCCATGGTCATCTCGACGGGCGCGGTCATCTCGACCTTGTTCTTCTTGATGTGCTGGAACAGGGTCCAGAAGCCACCGTTCTGACGGCTGCCCTCGGCGCGCGCGGCGCGGTACTTGGGGTAGGACTTCACGACGACACGCCCCACATCGCCCGCCTTCGGCTTGGGGAAGCCCACCGGCAAGGGGGCCTCCATCGAGGGCTGGAAGGCCAGGTCCTCGAGCGTGCGGTCGAAGGTCTCCCGCAAGGCCCATGCGAGCTTCGTGGGGTCGGTCGGTGCGTGCTCGATCGTGGTGGCCATGTCGCGGCGCGCGAGATCCGACAAGGTGTCGCGCCCGGCACCCACGAGGCGCTTGGCCGCCGCAAGGTAGATCGCGGCGCAGCCGGCCGGGTCCCCGGCGTTGAAGATGGGCGCGCCCTTCTCGATCGCCGTGTGGATGACCGCGACCGCATCCACGGCCTCTTTCGTCTCGGCCGGAGGCAGCAGCACCGCGTCGATCACATGAATGATCCCGTTGGCGCAGGCCACGTCGGCCTGGATCACGTTGGCGCCGCCGACGCGCAGGCCCAGGTCGAAGCTGGCGCCGGAGAGCGTCTTCACCGCCGCGGCCGGCAGGAGGGCCGAGGCCGGGACGCGCCCTGCGACGACGTGGGCCGTGAGCACGCGCTGGAGGGCGGCCTTGTTCTCCGGACGGAGCAGGTCGGCCACCGCGTTGGCGGGGAGCGCGGCAAACGCCTCATCCGTCGGCGCGAACACCGTGAACGGCCCCTTGCCGCGCAGGGTGTCGACCAGATCGGCCTGATTGAGCGCCGCGGCGAGGACCTCGAAGCGGCCGTCGTTCACGGCCGTCGAGACCAGGTCCCGGGGCAAATGGGCGTCGCTGGCCGACGCAGGCGCGGGGGCGAACGCCAGGGCGCGGAGGAGGAGCCTGCAAAGGGGGATGGCGATGTGCTTCATGGGGAAGAGGCTAGCCCATACACAGAATTGTGAAAGATTATTCCTACACAGTTTCGAAGCGAGGTCGCCGTTGTGCAGATAAAAAAACAAATATGTCACCATCCCGCCGTATCCTCCGGGCATGAAGAAGTCCGCCCACACCCATGACGCCACCGACCTGGCCACGCTCCACTCCATCGGGGACGCGGCCGAAGCGGCCGGACTCACGCCCCAGGCGCTGCGGATGTGGGAGGAGCGCTACGGGCGCCCCGTCGCGGTGCGCCTGCCGAGCGGCCACCGCCGGTACACGGACGATCAGGTGCGCTGGCTGCGGCGCGTGGCGGATGCGCTGGCCCACGGGCATCGGGCAGGCGCTGTGGTGGGCCTGGACGACGACGCCCTCTCGGCCCTGCTCGCCGAGGCGCTGCCCGACGAGGCCCTGGGCAAGGGCCCGCGCATGATGCTGGACTGGGTGGCCTCCTACGGCGCGGACGAGATTCGCGCCTGGCTGGATGCCCGCTGGGACGCGGACGACTACCTCAAGCTGCTGAGTGAGGAGATCGCCCCCCTCCTCGTCGCCGTCGGTCGAGGCTGGGCCGATGGCGAACTGGACGTGCGCCACGAACACTTCCTCTCCCAGGTTCTCGAGGACGAGCTGCGGCGCCTGACGCAGAGCTCGACCAAGGGCGCCGTGACCTCCACGCGGGACCTGTATGGGCGGGTGTTGGCTTTTCGGGCCGAGGTCAGCAGCCAAGGGAACGACGCGGACGCTGTGCGTCGGGCGACCGAGGAGATCTACG
>JARGNS010000008.1:0-3271 GCA_029213105.1 Planctomycetota bacterium | reverse complement strand
GCCTGCGCGTCCGCCGCACGCCCGACTCGCCCGTGGTCATGCTCGCGACCCTGCCTGGCGAGTTGCACGGGCTTGGCATGCAGATGACGGCCCTTGGCGCCGCGGCGCACGGCCTGGGGATTCGCATCCTGGGTGTCGACACGCCGGTCGCCTCGATCGTGCGGGCGGCGAGCGAGGTCCAGCCCGACCTTGTCGCGATCAGCGTGTCCTCCAACTCGGGCGGCGCCGAAACCCACCGCGCGCTGACCGAGCTCCGGCAGCAGCTCCCGGCCTCGATGCGCCTCGTGGCCGGCGGCGGGGGCATGCAGAGCGCCCGTCGAAGCCCGAAGGGCGTCGAGGTCCCCAAGGACCTGGCCGCGTGGGACAAGATCATTGCGGCGCTGGCCGCGGGTCGCATGAACCCCTAGAGGCAGAGCCCCCGCGGGAGGCCGAGGCCGCCGCCCGTGCGCCCGACGTCAGGCCGCGCCGCAGCACCGACTGACGCTCACCCGCGGCGCAACCACAGCACGAGGGCGAGCACACAGAGCACGGCTTCGAGACCGAAGGCCAGGCGCGGGAAGCCCGTGATGCCCTCGATCGCCAGGAACGTGCCCAGGCGCCAGATCACCAAGCCGGCGTACATGCACAGCCCGAGCAGCAGTCCGGCCTCGCGCCACGCCGGCTGGAGCGCGCAGACAAGGAAGAACACCCCAAGCCCGAACTCGAGCCCGCCGTAGACCGTGATGTACTCCGAGCGCGCACCGGGCTTGGCAAACGCGAACCCGATGGCCTCGGCCGTCTTGTCGGGGAGCAGCGTGCACCAGGTCGCAAGCACCAGGTACAGCGCTGCGTTGAACCAGAGGTAGAGGGCAACCATGGCGAGGGGCTCTCCCGGTACGAGGCAAGCGGTTCCGCGGCGGGCGGCCGGGGGCATCCCCCCCATGGCGTCCAGGGGCCGACCGACGCGGCCGTCCCGGTGAAGGAGCGCCCCACCGACGCCTCACTGTAGGCCGACCCCCTGCGTGTAGTTATTTTTATCTACACATCCGGCGTCTCGGTATCCTCCGGGCTCACCCCCAGGACCCGCCCGCCGCCCATGCGCCCGCCCCCGCCCCCCGCGACGCGCGCGCCCGGCATCCAATGCCGGCGCGCGGCCGCGCCTCGGCCCGAGGGGCCCCGCCGGGCCATCGCGCCGATGACGCTGCTCCTCCTCCACGCGGCCGCCACGCTCATCCTGGTGGGCCTGATCTGGACCATCCAACTCGTCCACTACCCCCTCAGGGCCTATGCAGACCGGGCGTCGTTCGCGGACTGCCATGAGCGCCACGCGCAGCGCATGGCCTGGCTCGTCGCGCCCCTGATGCCCACGGAACTGGTGCTCTCGATCTGGATCGCGCGCGCCCCCCCGCCGGGGGTCTCGCCCGCCCTCGCATGGACGGGCCTGGCCCTCGTGCTCGTGACCTGGATCGCCACCGCCATGACCTCGATCCCGGCGCATCGGACCCTCGCGCGGGGCTTCGAGGGCTCGGCGCATCGGTACCTTGTCCGCACCAACTGGATTCGAACCCTCGCCTGGACTGCCCGCGGCGCGATTGCCATCGCCATGCTCGGCGCCCACGCTGGATGGAAGGCCGCCTGACCCTGCCATGGACAACGACGTCATCATCATCGGCGCAGGCCTCGCCGGCCTCGCCTGCGCGGGCCGACTCCACGAGGCGGGGAAGGGCTGCACGGTCCTGGAGGCGTCCGACGACGTGGGCGGTCGCGTCCGCACGGACGTCGTCGACGGCTTCCAGCTCGATCGCGGCTTCCAGGTTCTGCTGACGGCCTATCCGGCGGCCCAGCAGTTGCTTGATTACGAGGCCCTCGACCTACGGACGTTCCTGAACGGATCGTTGGTGCGTCGCGGCGGTCGCTTCCACCGCATCGCCGACCCAAAGCGGCACCCGGGCGACCTGTGGTCGACCCTGCGCGCGCCGGTCGGCTCACTGGCCGACAAGCTGCGCATCGGCTTGATGCGCCGCGCACTCACCAGCCAGAGCGACGCGGCTCTCTACGCCCGAGACGAGCTGACCACGGGCGAGGCCCTCCGCACGCGCTGGAAGTTCTCGGAGGCGATGATCGAGAGCTTCTTCCGTCCGTTCATCGGCGGCGTCACCCTCGACGACAGCCTGCATGCCTCGAGCCGCTTCTTCGAGTTCGTGATGAAGATGTTCGCCCTGGGCAGCGCCGCCGTGCCGGCGGACGGCATGCAGGCCATCCCGCGGCAGCTGGCGAGCCGGCTGCCGCCTGGCACGATCCAGCTGAACACGCCCGTTCGGGCCGTCGCGGATGCACGTCATGTGGAGTTGGAGAGCGGCGAGCGACTCGAAGCCGAGCATGTCGTGGTGGCGACGGACGGGCACGTAGCCAGTCGCCTGCTCGACGACCTCGAGTCTCCCCGGTTCGAGGAAGTCCACGCCCTGTACTTCTCAGCGCCCTCGCGCCCGGTCCAGGACGCCATCCTGGCCCTCAACGGCGAGGGCCAGGGCCTCATCAACAACCTGGCCGTGATGAGTGCCGTGGCGCCGACGTACGCGCCGACCGGCCGCGAGCTGATCGTCGTCAGCGTCCTGAACCACCACGGCACCTCCGAGGACGAACTGCTGTCCGCTGTCCAACGCGAACTCGGCGACTGGTTCGGCGCGCAGGTCGAGAACTGGCAACACCTGCGCACCTACACCATTCCCCGCGCACTGCCGAGCCAGCGCCCTCCGGCGCTCACGCCCCACGAACGTTCGGTACGCATGCGCTCCGGCGTCTACGTCTGCGGCGACCACCGCGACCAGAGCTCCATCCAAGGTGCACTCGAGTCCGGCTTGCGCACCGCACGGAAGATCCTCGGCGAATCCGACTAGGGCGGCAGCGCTCCACTGCAACCGTCTCGCAGCCCCCATCGAGTCCTGGAAGAAGAAGGCCCGCCATGTCAGAGCACATCGCCATCGTCGGGGCCGGACTGTCCGGCCTCCTGGCCGCGCGCGAACTGAGCACGGCGGGGCACCGGGTGCGCGTCTTCGACAAGGCGCGCGGCCCGGGAGGCCGGATGGCCACGCGCCGACGCCAGGAACTGGCCTTCGACCACGGCGCCCAGTACGTCACGATCCGAGACCGTCGCTTCCGTCAGGAAGTCGACACCTGGCTGGCCGCGGGCGTGGCCGCGCCCTGGGCGGCACGCCTCGTCGAGGCCGGCGACGCCGAGACACGCCCCCACGTAACCGAGCATGACCGCTACGTCGGGGTCCCCCGCAGGAGT
>JARGNS010000563.1:1070-2541 GCA_029213105.1 Planctomycetota bacterium | reverse complement strand
TGACGGTGCGCTTCTTCGGCGGCTGGGAGTTCGCCGCGGCCGACGCTCAGTCCCGCCTGCCCGCGGGTGCTGGCTACGCCAAGGGCGTGCCGATGGGCGGTGACCTGGCTGCCGCGCCGAAGGGCGCGAAGGCACCCAACTTCCTGGTGGCGGCCCTGAAGGATCCCTACAGCGGCAACCTCGACCGGGTCCAGATCGTCAAGGGCTGGCTCGCCGCCGATGGCAAGACCCACGAGAAGGTCTACGACGTGGTCTGGAGCGATGGGCGCAAGCCCGGCGCCGACGGCAAGCTGCCGGCCGTCGGCAACACCGTCGACGTGAAGAACGCCACGTGGACCAACACGATCGGCGCGCCGGAGTTGATCACGGTGTGGACCGATCCCGACTTCGATGCCACGCAGTCGGCGTTCTACTACGCCCGCGTGATCGAGATCCCCACGCCGCGCTGGACCGCCTACGAGGCCAAGCGCTTCGGCATCACGATGGCACCGGAGGTGCCGATGGTCACGCAGGAGCGCGCCTACACGTCGCCGATCTGGTACACGCCTTCGCGTTGACCCGCCGCGCGAGGCCCTCCCGGGGCCCGCACGCGAACGACCCCTGACCCACCGCGATGCCGGGGCTCATGCCCCGGCATCGGCATGTCCGGGACGCGGGGCGTGGGTCGGACCTGGCGTAGGCGCGCGTGCCGAGCCCGGGTGCATGAGGTCCCCACGGTGGGACGGCCGCGGACACCCATGCGCCGAGCGCCGCCGCCTAGTACTTGACGCTGCAGCCGAACGTCTCGGTCTTCTTCACCGCAATGGGGCGACCGGCCACGACGTCCGCGATCGCCGCGGCGAGGTGGTTGCGCGGGGGTGCGGCGTTGCGCCCCCGGCGACGGTTCCCGGTGACGCCACCGGCGTACTCGATCGTTCCCTGCGGACTGATGATGCGGATCTCGGGGGTGTACCCCGCCCCGTAGGCACGCCCGACCGCACCGGTCAGGTCGTGCAGGTAGGCAGTCGGTGCCGCGCCGATGCGCTTCATGCGCGCATTCACCTGGGCGGCGGAGAACTGCCCCTGCTTCCCGCGCGCCGAGGAGCAGATGGACAACCACACGATGCCCTGCTTGGCGCTCTGTGCCTGCAGCGTCTGGATGATCCGGCGCGAGGGGTGGTAGTTGGCCTGGACGAACGGGCAGTCGTAGTTGACCCACTCCAGGATGACCCACTTGCCGCGGAAGTCGCTCAACCGGCGCGTGGCGCCGGTGTTGTCGGGCAGCGTGAACCCACGCGCCTTCGGTCCCGTCGCGACGGCGCGGGCCGCGGCGTAGGCGATCAGTGTTCCCTGGGCGGGCTTGGCCGCGAACGGAATCGCCTGCCGGCTCGTCGCGGCGGTCAGCACGCTCTGCAGGTACGGGGTGCGTGCGCCGGGGCCTGCGCTATGGACGCCCCCCGCGTACACGACGTCGCCACGCGGGGAGAGCACA
>JARGNS010000563.1:0-1057 GCA_029213105.1 Planctomycetota bacterium | reverse complement strand
TGACCTGCGCGCGAAACGCCGTGCCCACGGCCCCCGTGGGATCGAGGAGCAGGGCCGTCGGGGCCGCCCCCATGCGCGCGAGCGCCGCCTTGCCCTGCGGCCCGGTGACGAAGCCACGCTGGCCGGCCCCCGTGCTGTTGATCGACAGCCAGACGACCCCCTTGGCGCGGAAGGCGCGCTGCAGCGACGGCACGGTGCGGCTCGGCGCCTGATAGTGCTCCCTCACCGAGGCGCACGCGAAGTTGGTCCACTCCAGTACGACCCACTTGCCGCGGTAGTCCGACAGGCGACGCGTCACGCCATCGGTATCGCGCAGGGCGAAGTCGGGCTTGGCCTTGGCGTCTTCCGCCTCGCTCGTCGAAGCGGGCAGGCCCAGGGCCAGCACGGCGCAGAGGAGCAGGAGGAGCCGCGATCCCAGCAGGTGCGCGGCGGGTCGGGTCGTGATGGTCTCGTGGCCCATGGAGGGGTCTCCCCGGGAGGCGGCGTGCCTCGTGTCGAGCAGACCATCCCCCCACCCAGAGGCCTTGACAAGCACCCCTGCACCTTCGATGGGCCGCGGGAAACACGCCCGCGTGGGGCTCTCCGGCGGGTCCCATTTCCGCATGCACGGAGCGCCCCCCGCATCGCAGGGCGACGACGGCTTGCTAGCGGCGCCTCTGCTGGGCGTCGAAGCGTCCCTGCGCCCCGCTGGTGGGCCGGTCGGCGTGCGGCACGCGCACGCGGCGGGGGCGCGGGGTGCCGCCTCCCGAGATCCTGTGGCGCCTGCACTTCGTGATCGGCGCCATGTGTCATGGCGTCGTGAACAGCCACCTGCTCGAGATGATCTCGCAGGGGACCTGCCGCGCCGACGACCCGGCGCTGCTGGAGCGCCTCGATCGCCTTGCGATTGCGTTGTTCGTGGGCCACGGTGCGCATGGTCTTCATGGCGGCACCCGCGATCAGGATCGTGAGGAGCAGGCTCGTGACCTTCTTCATGGGAGTCTCCCTGCGACCGGTGTTGCAGTCGTCAGGGGGCATGTACGCAACGGGCCCGCCCCATTGCAGGCGAATCTGGATT
>JARGNS010000007.1:20807-23782 GCA_029213105.1 Planctomycetota bacterium | reverse complement strand
GGACGGTATCCATCATCCCGGGCATGGAGATGGCGGCGCCGCTGCGCACGGAGACGAGCAGGGGGCGGGCGGGATCGCCGAAGCCCTTGCCGGTCTCCTTCTCGAGGCGCTTCACGGCGGTCCGGACCTGGGCGACGATCTCGGCGGGCAGCTTCCGGCCGGCGTCGTAGTAGCCCTGGCAGACGTTGGTGGCGATGGTGAACCCGGGGGGCACCGGCAGGCCGATGTGGCACATCTCGGCGAGGTTGGCGCCCTTGCCACCCAGGAGATCCTTCATCGAGGCGTCGCCATCGGACCCCTTCGGGCCGAAGTGCCAGATGAAGCGGTCCTTGGACCGGCTGGTGCGCTTGGTGCCGCGCGTGCGCGCCTTTGCCCTGGGCATGCTCGTGACTCCGCGAGACGCCCCGTCTGGCAGGGCGTCGTTGCGGGAACGGTACCGCGCCGGGGGCCCGCTGCGGAACCCGGGCAGGGGCGTTCCGCCCCCTTCTCCGCCAGAACCCGGTCGGCGCTGCCCGCGACCTGCGTGCCCGCCCGCATCGCTCCCGGGGACCCGCCCCCCGGGCGGCCGTTGGGCCGCGGCAGCCGCATCCGGAATCGCCGACGGGGAGGCGTGCCTGGGCCGCGAGGAGGCGTGAGCCTCCGGGCGGCCCGGGACGGGTCCCGCGTCCTCCGCAGGGGTCGCGGGCAGGGGGGGCGTGCTGCGTGGAGCTGGCGAACGGTGGCCGGACGCGGGTCGTGGGCGACGGCGATCGGCGGCTCGGCCGGGAGTCGGCGTGGCCATGAGGAGCCCGTGGCGTGGCTTCTCACGCGAGGGCGACGAAGGGCCGCGCCGGCCCCGGGCCGTGCCGCAGCACGTTCTCCATCGCGCGCGTCGTGCCCCCCGTGGGCTCACGCGAGGGCGAGGAAGGGCAGCGCCGGCCCCGGTCCGTGCCGCAGCACGTCCCCACCCGAACGCGTCGTACTACCCATCAGGGGAGCCCCAGGCCTGGGGGCCGGAGGGCTTGGACGGGTTGGGCTCGCCGTAGCCGGCGGGCGGGCCGTCCGGCGAGCCGCTGCCCGACGGGCCGTTGGGCGTGCCGTAGCCCGCGGGGGCGGGCGGCGGGGCGTAGGGCATGCCGCGCGGCTGCTGGGGCTGCACGCCCGGCTGGGGCTGGGGCTGGGGCTGCGGACGGGCCTGGGCCTCGCCGCCGCCGGCCTGCTGGACGAGCATGGAGTCGATGCCACCGAAGTCGTCCACGTACCACTGGCCCTCGACCTTGAACGCCTCGATCTGCTCGGGGCGGAAGGTGCGCAGGATGCTCGCGGTCGCCTGGGGCGGGTTGATGCGCACCGAAATGGAGCCGTCCTGGCCCACCTGGATGGCGTCGGCCGCATTGGCGACGAAGTCCCCGTAGGGCGTGTCGTCGTCGCGGACCTTCAGCTCCCAGCGGGTCAGCTTGACCATGCGGGGGGTGATCCGCCGCCCTTGGTACTCGATGGTCGCCAGGGCGCGGTTCGGCCCCGTCATCTGGGATCCGATCCACGTGCTGCCGACCAGCATCTGCATCTCGGAGGTGTTGTTGGCCGCGACCGTCTGACGCGCCAGGTTGTAGTCGCCCGAGTCCACGTTGCGGCCCACGCTCTGGTTCACCAGGCGCTTGAAGTTGGGGCTGAAGACGTCCCACTCCGCGGCCCACTGGTTGTTCTGGGCCATGGCCTTGAAGTACTCGTACGTCCCCTGGGGCGTCTGTCGGTGCAGGTTCACCTGGCTGACGGGCGTCGGCTTGGCGTTGTTGAACAGGAAACAGCCCCCGAGCAGGAGGGGGGCGGCCAGGAGGAGCGGAAGGGCGGCGAGGCGGCCGATCCGGAGGCGGGGCTGGGTGTCGGTCTTCATGCCGGGATTGTCTCCGGGAGCCGGTCACACATCCGTCACATGGCGGGAGTGGCCCACGGTGTGCTATATCCGTGGCCCTTCGATCCGGAGCCCGCGCCCCCCATGCACAAACAGCTAGGCCAGATTCTCCTCGCCATGGGTGCCATCGACGAGCGGAAGCTCAACGAAGGCCTCGAGCACCAGAAGCGGGTGCCCGGCACCAAGATCGGGCAGGCCCTGCTGGATCTGAGCTTCATCGACGAGGTGCAGCTGACCAAGGCGCTCTGCCGCCAGTTCAACCTGCCCTTCGTGGACCTCTCCCGCGCGACGATCTCCGACCGCGTCGTGGGCATGGTGCCCAAGGGGGTCGTGAACGACTTCGGCGTGGTGCCCGTGAAGGAGCACGACGGCAAGCTGATCCTCGCGACCGACGACCCGATGATCACCTTCACCTCGGATGAGATCCGTTTCGCGCTGGGCTGTGAGATCGGCTTCGCCCTGACGTCGCCCACCGCGCTGAACAACATCCGGGCCGAGGCCTACGGGCTCGGCGAGAAGCGTGAGGTCAAGGAGCGTCGCCGCGGCTTCGAGGACGAGGATGCCGGCGAGGAAGACGCGCCCGTCATCCGGCTCGTGCACGAGATCCTCGAACTCGCGCTGCGCCAGCGCGCGTCCGATATCCATGTCGAGCCGCTCGAAGATCGCGTGCGCGTGCGCTACCGCGTCGATGGCGTCTGCCACGAGGCGCACTCACTCGAGAAGGACCTCGTCGGACCGGTCATCACGCGCCTGAAGGTCATGGCGCGGATGGACATCTCCGAGCACCGCAAGCCGCAGGACGGTCGTATCGCCCTCGAGTTGCTCGGCCGCCCGATCGATCTGCGCGTCTCGCTCATCCCCGCGACGGCCGGTGAGTCGATCGTGATGCGTATCCTCGACCGCGAAGCCGGTCTCGTGGATTTGTCCGCCCTTGGCTTCGTAGGCGAGGATCGCGACCGTTTCGACAAGATCATCAAGCGCCCGAACGGCATCTTCCTCGTGACCGGCCCGACCGGTTCGGGCAAGACGACGACGCTCTACGCGGCGCTCAAGACGCTCAACAAGCCGAACGTCAAGATCATCA
>JARGNS010000007.1:16510-20797 GCA_029213105.1 Planctomycetota bacterium | reverse complement strand
GAGAACCCGGTGGAGTACAACCTCGCCGGCATCAACCAGTCCGAGGTGCGCCACGACATCGGCCTGACGTTCGCGCGCATCCTGCGCGCCATGCTGCGCCAGGCGCCGAACATCATCCTCGTCGGTGAGATCCGGGATCAGGAGACGGCAGACATCGCCATCCAGGCCTCGCTGACCGGTCACCTCGTGTTCTCCACGCTCCACACCAACGACGCCCCGTCGGCGCTCACGCGCCTGATCGACATGGGGGTGAAGCCGTTCCTCGCGGCCACGGCCGTGATGGCGGTCCTGGCCCAGCGCCTCGTGCGCACCCTGTGCCTGACCTGCCGTCAGCCCCACGAGCCGGCGGGCACCCTGCTGCAGGCGGTGGGCCTGAAGCAGGCGGACATCGCGGGGCGGACGCTCTACCGCGCGGTCGGCTGCAAGGAGTGCCGCTTCGAGGGCTACCGCGGTCGCCTGGGCATCTTCGAGATGTTCACGATGGACACCCTGCTGCGCGAGCTGGTCAACAACGGCGCAAGCACCATGGAGATCCGCGAGCAGGCGCGCCTCTCCGGCGGCCTGCGCAGCCTGCGCGAGGACGGCGTCCGCAAGGTCCTCGACGGAACCACGACCATCGAGGAGATCCTGCGCGTCGCCGGTGCCGTGTTCGCCGCCGGCGAGGAGAGCGAACTCTGACCCAGGGCCGGCAGCCGCCGGCCCGCATCCAACCAGCGGCCTGTGGGGGTGTAAACCAACCTTCCATCAGGCGGTAACCAAGTTCTCGATTCCTTGGGAGATCCCAACGACATGCCCATTCTCGGCGACGACATCCATCGGCTCTTCGACACCATGGTGGAGACCGGGGCTTCCGACCTCCACATCACGGTCGGCCGTCCTCCCTGCCTGCGCCTGAAGGGGCGCCTGCGCGACATCAAGCACCCCCCGCTGAACGCGGAGGAGGTGAACATGCTGATCGACGAGATCATCCCGCCGTTGAAGAAGGAGGAGTTCGACGAGGTCGGCAGCAGCGACTTCGCCTGGGCCCACGGGGACAAGGCGCGCTTCCGCATCGCGACCTTCATGCAGCGCCGCAATCCGGCCATGGTCTGCCGCCTGATCCCGAACGAGCTCCTGACGTTCGAGCAGATCGGCCTCGCCGCGAAGGTCATCGAGCTCCTCGACCGCCCGCGCGGCCTGCTCCTCGTCACCGGCCCCACGGGCTCGGGCAAGACGACCACGCTCGCGACGATGATCGACTACGTCAACCAGAACCGCGAGCAGCACATCATCACGGTCGAAGACCCGATCGAGTACTACCACGATCACAAGTCCTGCATCGTGAACCAGCGTGAGGTGGGGGTGGACGTGCCGTCCTTCGCCGAAGCGCTGCGGCGCGCCCTGCGTGAGGACCCCGACGTCATCCTCGTGGGTGAGATGCGAGACCTCGAGACGATCTCGACGGCGATCACCGCGGCCGAGACGGGCCACCTCGTCCTCGGCACGCTGCACACGACGGGATCGGCCCGGACCGTGGACCGGATCATCGATCAGTTCCCCCCGGAGCAGCAGGAGATGGTGCGCGTGCAGCTCTCCGTGTCGCTCATCGGCGTCATCAGCCAGGTGCTGATGCCGCGCGCCGACAAGAGCGGCATGGTGGCGGGTTTCGAGATCATGGTCATGACGCCCGGCATCGAGAACCACATCCGCCAGGCGCAGACGTTCAAGATCAACAGCGCCATCCAGACGGGGCGTCAGCGCGGCATGATGCTGCTCGACGATCACCTGATGGAGCTCTACAACGGTGGCAAGATCGACGAGCGCATGGCGCTCCTCAAGTGCCAGGATCCGCGCAGCATGCGTGAGAAACTCGGCATCGACAACCAGGAGGAGTAGGTCCCGTGGCCAAGCAGATCAATCGCTACGCCCGTACCAAGAAGCTCCTGGGGCAGATCCTCAAGGAGATGAAGGTCGTGCACGAAGGCATGATCCAGGAAGCCCTGGCGGTCCAGCGCTCGGAGGGCGGCCAGATCGGCCAGATCCTCGTGCGCAACGGGCACATCGACGAGGGGACCCTCCAGGAGGGGCTCGCGCGCCAGGCCGGCATGGAGATGACCGACCTGAGCACCGTCAACTTCGACGAGGAACTCCTCGGCGAGATCGACGCCAATACGGCCCGGATGTTCAACATCCTGCCCGTGCGCCGCGAGGGCAACACGCTGTACGTGGCCCTGGCCAACCCCTCGAATACGGCCGTCCTCGAGGATCTGCGCTTCATGACAGGCGGCGAGGTGGCCGGCGTCCTCGCGCCCCAGGAGCAGATCGACAAGCTCGTGGACCGGCACTACGCCGGCGCCGTGGACTCCATGCGCGCGCTCGTCGATGACGTCGTCAGCAACGTCGGCGGTGGTGGTGGCGGCGGCAGCTCCGCCGCCCGCGGCGGCCACGTCGATCTCGAAGACCAGGAGGCGATGGCCAACTCGCCGCCCGTCATCAAGCTCCTGCAGTACATCCTGTTCCAGGCGATCCGGGACCGCGCGTCCGACATCCACCTCGAGCCCTTCGAGTCCGAGTTCAAGATCCGCTACCGCGTCGACGGCGCGCTCTACGAACTCGAGTCGCCGCCCCAGCACCTGTCGCTCTCGCTCATCAGCCGCGTGAAGGTGATGTCGGGCCTCGACATCGCCGAGACGCGGCTGCCGCAGGATGGTCGCATCGAGATGTCGATCGGTGGCCGCCCGGTGGACCTGCGTATCAGCACCCTGCCGACGATGTACGGCGAGTCGTGCGTGATCCGTGTGCTCGATCGGACCGTCGTCTCGCTGGATCTCGAGCAGATCGGCCTGCGCGACAACGAGCTCGCGACCATGAAGCACCTGGTGCAGTTGCCGCACGGCATCGTGCTGGTGACCGGCCCCACAGGCTCGGGCAAGACCACCACCCTGTACTCCGCGCTGAATCTCGCCAACGACGTGGGGGTGAAGATCATCACCACCGAGGAGCCGGTCGAGTACGAACTCGACGGGATCATGCAGATCAACGTCGACGAGTCCATCGGCGTGAGCTACGCCGACTGCCTGCGCGCGATCCTGCGCCAGGACCCGGACATGATCCTCGTGGGTGAGATTCGCGACCCGGAGACGGCGCAGATTGCCGTGGAGGCCGCGCTCACCGGTCACGTCGTGTTCAGCACGCTCCACACCAACAATGCGGCGCAGGCCGTGCCGCGCATGCTGGACCTGGGCGTCGAGGCCTTCCTGGTCTCCGCCACCGTCGAGGCGATGCTCGCCCAGCGCCTGGTCCGGACGATCTGCAATGGCTGCAAGGTCCAGTACGAGCCCTCGTACGAGATCCTGACGGAGCTCGGCCTCGAGAGCACGGACCTGCACGGCAAGCACTTCGCCTACGGCAAGGGCTGCCGCCAGTGCAACAACACGGGCTACAAGGGCCGGACCGGCATCTACGAGATGATCGTGATGTCCGAGGCCCTGCGCGAGATGGTCATGAAGGGCGCCTCGAGCGATGCGCTGCGTGATCAGGCCCGCCGTGAGGGCATGCGTACGTTGCGTGAGTCCGGGCTGCTGGCCGTCTTCGACGGGATCACCACCGTCGAGGAAGTGATTCGTGAGACCACGGAGCTATGATCCGGCACGGGGTTCGCGATGAGCAGCAGGGGCTACCCTGCGCCCCCCTGATGGAGAGGACCAAGACGCATGCCTAAGATCACCTCCGGCGGCGGCGGCAAGAGCGCCCGCATGAGCAAGCCTGCGGGCGGCGGCCGCAAGGCCGCCTCCGGTGGGGGCGCGGCCCCCTCGGCCAAGAAGTTGGGGCGCGCGCGTGTCTCGACCAAGGCGCTGACCTCCTTCACGACCCAGCTCTCCACCCTCCAGGACGCGGGCCTGCCGATCGTGCGCAGCCTCAAGATCCTCGAGGGCCAGATGGAGCGTGGCCCCTTCAAGGCCGTCATCGGCAGCGTGACCGAGGAGGTCGAGGGCGGCTCGCCCCTCTCCGAGGCCATGGGGCGGCACCCGACCGTCTTCGATGGCCTCTACACCAACATGGTGAAGGCCGGCGAGGCCGGCGGCGTGCTGGACGTGATCCTGTCCCGCCTCGCAGGCTTCATGGAGAAGTCCGAGCGGCTCAAGAAGCGCATCAAGGGCGCGATGATCTACCCGACCGTCGTGTTCACCGTCACGATGGCCATCCTGATGCTCATCATGATCTTCGTCGTGCCGAAGTTCGAGCAGGTCTTCCAGCAGATGCCCCAGCTCGGCGAGCGTCCGGGCCTCACCCAGGCCCTGCAGGCCT
>JARGNS010000007.1:0-16500 GCA_029213105.1 Planctomycetota bacterium | reverse complement strand
GGGATCATCATCCTCTTCGTCGTCCTCTGGAAACTGTTCAAGGCCACCGAGGTGGGGCGTCGCGTCATCGACCGGATGAAGCTACGCATCCCGATCGTCGGACCGCTGGTCCGGAAGATCATCGTCGCCCGCTTCAGCCGGACGTTCGGCACGCTCATCGCGTCCGGCGTGCCGATCCTCGAGTCGCTGGACATCTGCCAGCACACGGCGGGCAACGTCGTCATGGAGGAAGCGCTGGCCGGCGTGCAGGAGTCCATCTCCGAGGGTGGCACGATCGCCGAGCCCCTGGGCGAGAGCGGCATCTTCGATGACATCGTCGTCAACATGATCGATGTCGGCGAAGAGACGGGCGAGCTCGACAAGATGCTCATCCGCGTGGCGGACAACTACGACGACGAGGTGGATGTGGCCGTCGGGGGGCTGGTCTCGGTCATCGAGCCGGTGCTGATCGTCTTCATGGGTGGCGCGGTCTTCCTGATCGTGCTGGGCCTGTTCCTTCCGCTGCTCAAGCTCATCCAGAACCTCGAAAACACCATGTAGCGCCGGGTCGGGCGAATCGTCTCCGATTCGCCCGGCGTCCGGCTGGAACCCTGGCCGCCCGCGCCAGGTGGGCTAGGCTCTCCCCAGACGATGCCTGCTCCCCGCGCCCCCGCCCTGCTGGTCTTGCTGCTCTCCGCCGCCCTGCTCCTGGCCTCCTGCGGCTCGAGCGGCGGGGACACCGCGCCCGCGGGGCCCAGCATCACGACCTGCGGCGGCGCCTTCGGCCCCTGCGGGGGCGGCACGGGGCCCGTGATCACCATCCAGGGCCGCATCCTCTACGAGCGGTTGCTCTATACGACCTCGGGGCTTGGCCCGGGCTCCGAGACGCGCCCCGCCCGCCACATCGATGTGGAGGTGCGTAGCGTGGGCGGCGGGACCTGCTTCGGCCGCGCCAGCACGGACGCCAACGGGGACTATGCCCTGCTTGTCACGCCCGACGCCGGCACCCAGATCGAGGTCGCCGTCTTCAGCCGCACGTCGGTGAGCGCCGCCCACGACCTGACCGTCCACGAGGCCGACCCGCCGTCGTTCAACGTGCACTCGCAGAATGACGTCTTCTGCGCCGCGAGCACCGCCTTCACGGCCCAGAGCCGCACCGTCGACCTGACGGTGCCCTACGGCAACGACCCGGTCCGCCGCCCGTCGATCGGCTTCGGCCTGATCGACACCCTCGTGGGGCAGGTCGACGGCGTCCAGGCAGCGCTCGGTCGCAATCTGCCGGCGCTGCACGCGTACACGCGCATCGGCAACAACGCCTCGATCTTCAACACGAGCTACTACAGCCACGGCCTCCAGAGCATCGCGATCCTCGGTGGGGCCGCCGGCTTGCCGGACACGACGGACACCGACTACTTCGACGAGGCGATCGTGGCGCACGAGTTCCACCACTTCGTGGACCGCAGCATCAGCCACTCGTGGAGCCGCGGCGGGGCGCACGGCGGCCAGCCGCTCGAGCCCGCCTTCGCGTGGAGCGAGGGGCTCTCGACGGGCTTCGGTCAGCTCATGCTGGGCTCGCGCTTCTACGTCGACACCTCGGGCACGAACAGCGCGTTTCCGGCCTCGGTCCTCTTCAGCCTCGACGTCGAGAATGCGCTGCTCTACGACAACAACGGGATCGGCGACGAGTTCACCATGGCCGAGATCCTGTGGGACCTCGCCGACGACAGCACGCCCGCGGGCGATGCGGACGCCGATGGGGTGAACGTACCGGTTGCGGACCTGTACGCGGCGATCGACACGTTCGATCCCGCCACGGACGGACCGTATGTGGGGCTGTTCCTGCAGCGGCTGGTGGCCGCCTCCGCGGCCATCGACACCGCGGGCATGGCGAGCTTCCTCGACGGCTCGACCGGCCCCGAAGACCAGATGATCAGCTTCCCGCCGACGGGCAGCGACGTGTTCCCGACGCCCATCACGGTGGGGGGCATGCACAGCAGCTCCGTGTCCAGCATCCCGGTGGGGCTCGGGACGCCGAACCCGTGCCGTCAGCTGGCCAGCTCCCACTGGTACCACCTCAACCTGGCGGCGGCCGCGACCGTGGCCATCCAGTTGAGCATCACGCCCACGGGCGGCTCCGGCGACGACCTGGACCTCTTCCTGCACACCAACCAGGACGCGTTCACGGCGATCGCCGAGTCCACGAGCGGCGGGGCCTCGGAGACGATCAACATCTCCCTGCCCGCGGGTACGTACATCATTCGCGTGGAGGCCGACTGCGGCTCCAACAACGCAGCGTCCTACACGCTCACGGTGAACTGAGCATGACGGTGGAGGCGAACATGATCCGCGCGCGCATCCTGACGGTCCTGCTGGCCTGCGCCGGGCTGCTGGCGGGCTGCGGCAGCGAGGCCCCCGCGCCGGTGCGTTGGATGGAAGCCAAGCCGAACCCGATCGTGGACAGCCTGCGCGCCGCGGTCGTCGCGCGCCCGGCCCCCGATCGTGTGCGCCTCGAGGCCCACTGGACGGCCACCGCGGTCGCGGGCCCCTGCACGATCGATCTCGGTCTTCCCGCGGGCGTGCTGATCGTGGAGGGCGCCGAGCGCATCGAGGTCGACGCGCAAGCCCCGGCCGGGCACGCCAGCTGGGTCCTCGAGTTCCCGCGCGATGGCCGCGAACTCGACGCCGTGGTGCGCTACTGCGTGGAGACGCCCGATGGCCTGCGCGCCGCGCAGTGCGCCGTGCGGCTCACGCCGGCGCACTGATTCCGTCGCTCCGCCCCCGGAGGGCGGAGTGCGCCGTGCGGCTCACGCCGGCGCACGGATGCCCTGGCTCCGCCCGCCGAGGGCGGAGGGCGCCGTGGGGCTCACGGTGGCGCCCTGACGTCCTGGCTCCGCCCGCGGAGGGCGGCGTTGGCGCCGGAGGACCGAGGGCGCGGGCCTGCTAGCGCCGACGCTCCGGCATGATCCCGCCCTCGAGCTCCACGTAGGCGTCCTTCAGGACGTTCGAGGCGACGGCCGCCCCCACGCGATCGAGCCGCTGCGGGGTGTGTTGGCGCTCGCGGATCCGGCGACGGGCATGCCGGCAGAACAGGTCGGCCAGCTCGGCCGAGCCCGCGTCCGCGCGTGAGGCCGCGCGGCCCATGGCGAGGGCCATGGCCGTCAGATCCACGGCCTCGTCCACCATGCGCCAGCCCTGACGATGCTCGAGGTCGGCGCGATGGCGCACCATCGCATAGGTGATGCGACGCGCGAGGCGCTTGACCTGCCGCCGCATCCAGCCCCAGTGTCCGCGCAGCCGACTCGGCATGCCGTCAGGGGCGCCGAGGCCGGGCCACCACGTGGAGAGGAACCAGAGGGGGTAGTGTGTCGCGCCCCGGCCCAGGGCCTGGAGCTTGGCGCCGAAGCTGGAGCCGGGCGTGGCCAGCGCGCCCAGCCGCTGCAGGTGGGGGTCGAGCGCTTCACGTGCGATGAAGAGGCGCATGATCTCGCTCGTGCCCTCGACGATCTTGTTGAGCCGTGCCTCGCGCCAGATGCGCTCGACCGGCCACGCCGTGACGCCGCGGGCGCGCAGGGAGTCGGCCGTTTCGTAGCCGCGTCCGGCGCGGACCTGCATCGTGCGGTCCGCGATCTGGAAGACGACCTCGCTGCAGAACAGCTTGGCCATCGCAGCCTCGATGCGGAAGTCGGTGCCGCCGCGATCGACGAGACCCGCCGTGTAGTCGCTGAACGCCTCCATGGCGAAGGTGTGGGCGGCGATGTAGCCGACCTGCCCCGCAATGGCTTCCTGGGCGCCGATGGGGCCACCCCACTGCTCGCGTTCACGCGCCCACTGACGCACGATCCGCAGGCACTGGCGGGCGGCGGCGACGTTGGTGGCCGGCAGGGTAAGGCGACCCGTGTTCAATGTGATCAGGGCGAGCTTGAGGCCCTGGCCCTCGTTCCAGAGGAGGTTCTCTGCCGGGATGCGCATGTCGTTGAAGCGCAGGACTCCGCTGCGGATGCCCTTGTAGCCGACGAACTCGCAGCGATGGACGACCTCGAAGCCCTCCCAGCCGCTCTCCACGATGAACGCAGAGATCTGCTTGCGGGGCTTGCCGTTCACGACCTTGTCGGGCGTGCGCGCCATCACGATGAGGATGTCGGCTTCGGGGCCGTTCGTGCACCACAGCTTGGTGCCGTTCAGGACCCAGCCGCCGTCCGGGTGGGGCTCGGCGCGCGTCTCCATGCCGGCGGGGTCGCTGCCGGCATCGGGCTCGGTCAACGCGAAGGCCGAGAGCTCGCCGGCAGCCAGACGCGGCAGGTAGCGCTGCTTCTGCTCGTCGGTGCCGAAGAGCTTGAGCGGCGTCGGGACCCCGATGCTCTGGTGGCCGGACATCCAGATGGCGACCGCGCCGCAGTGCGACGAGGCCAGCGCGACCGCCCGACCGTAGTTCGTCTGGCTGAAGCCGAGGCCGCCGTAGGCCTCGGGGATCTTCATGCGGAACGCGCCGATGGCCTGCAGACGCTCCAGCGCCTGGTCGGGGATCTTGTCGTCGCGTTCGACCGCGTCGGGATCCACCTCGGCGCGCAAGACGCTCTCGAGATCGGCGAGGATGCCCTCCGCCTTGGCGGCGTCGGCGGGGTCCTGTTCGGGGAAGGGATGGACGAGTTCGGCGGCGAGACGCCCGAGGAAGAGCTCGGCGGCGAAGGACGGCGCCTCGCGCGCGGCCTCGCGGGCGCTCTCCGCGATGTCGCGGGCCTCGGCGGCCTTCTCGGCGTCCTTGCGGAGCGGGTCGTTCGGAGCCATGGATGGACTGTAGTCCCCGTGACACGAGCCGTCGCCCGATTCCACAGGCGGGGTAGGCTGGTTTGCGATGTCGCTCCGCACCAAGCTCCTCGCCGTGGTCATCGGCCTGCCCGTGGCCATCCTCCTGTTCGCGCTGGTGCTCTTCGTGCGCCGTGGGGAGCGAACGCCCGAGACGGCCATCGGCGCGGTCATCCAGACGGCGGGCGGCCCCCTCACGACGGTGCGCACCGGCATGCAGGCCATCGACGCCCGGGGCGAGTTCGAGGCGCTCTACTACGTCATGGACGCCTTCGACGGCAAGGGCGGCAGCCTGCCGGCGGAGGTCTGGACGCTGGCCGATCGCTACGGGGCCGAATCCGGTCGCGAGCAGGTGGTCGACGCGATCCTGCGCACGGCGATCCTCGAAGCCCACCAGGAGGCCTTGGGGACCTCGCCGCCCATCGTCCTGGATCGCGACCATCTGGCCGTGGTCGCCCTCTACCCCAACGAGGGGGACCGGCCCTACGGCTTCGTCTGCCGCCTCAAGCGGGTGCCGGATACCGCGCAGGACGTGTACCTGGTGATGGTCGGCGGCATCGTGCTGCTGATGGTCGTCTTCTACTGGCTGCTGTCCTCGTGGGTGATCCGCCCCCTGCAGGCGCTCGGCATCGCCGCGGATCGCATTGCCGAGGGCGACTACAGCGCGCGCATCGAGGACCAGGGGCGCGCCGATGAGTTCGGGCGCACGATCCGGGCGCTCAATCGCATGGCCGTGGAGATCGGCGAGTACCAGGGCCACCTCGAGGACCGGGTCATGCAGGCCCTCGGGCGCATCAAGAAGACCGAGCAGCACCTCACGATCGCCCAGCGCCTCGCGGCCACGGGCAAGCTGGCCTCGGGCCTCGCGCACGAGATCAACAACCCCCTGGGGGGCATGAAGAACGCCGTGCGCGCCTTGGCCCGCGGTGACCTCGACGAGGACAAGACGGCGCAGTACCTCGAGCTGGTGGCCGATGGCCTCACGCGCGTCGAGCAGACCGTGAAGAAGTTCCTGAGCTTCACGCCTCGCCGTGCGGAACCCCGTCCGGCCGACCTGGGGGACATTGCCGAGAAGAGCGTGGCGCTGGCCATGCACCGCATCCAGAAGCGGGGCATCTCGATCGACACGCAGGTGCCCCCGCCGGGGGAGGCCATCGTGTTCGGCGATGCGCACGAGCTCCAGCAGGTCACGCTGAACCTGCTGCTGAACGCGGCGGACGCGGTGGGGGAGGCCCCCGACGGCCGGATCCGGGTCGTGGTGGTGCCCGGTCCCGACGAGGTCGTGCTGCGCGTGGTGGACAACGGCAGCGGCATGACCCCCGAGGATCAGCGCGACTGCTTCGACATGTTCTTCACGACCAAGGAGGTCGGGGAGGGCTCGGGCATGGGGCTGGCCGTGGCCCACAACGTGGTGACCAACCACGGCGGGCGGATCGAGCTCACCAGCACCCCCGGCGAGGGCACGACCTTCGAGGTCTTCCTGCCCCGCGAGTCGGCCCTGGGCGCCGCGGCCGAGCCCGCCTCAGGGGCCGAGGCGCCCCAGGAGGCCTGATTGTCGGGCCCGGACGGCCGCTCCGCCGGATGACGGAGCGGTGAGGATTCCGGGGTACACCAGATCGCTCTCCCGCGGAGGATCTGCCATGTCCGAGCCCCATACGACCCCGACCTCCTTCTGGCGCAACCCTGCGCTCGTCGGCTTCCTGGCCGGCGGCTGGGCCGCCACCCTGCTCATGATCCTGCTGCCGCACCTCGGCGTCCGGACGGCCCTGGCCGAGGATCCGCCCACGCCGAACGTCCCCGGGCCCACGAGTGGCCCGCAGTCGGGCCAGAACCCCGGCATCGGCCCGACGGTCAACCCCCTCGGCGGCAGCTTCACGCCCCGCGGCGGCCAGCCCGTGCCCGGCCTGGGCACGAGCGACTCGAACAACCACGCGATCGCCCTGGCGGCCTCCATCGGCGGCGGGGAGAGCGCGGTCTACTACTTCGACACCAAGTCCCAGCGCCTGCTCGTCTACCAGTACAAGGGCATCATCCAGGGCTCGAAGCCCCTGGACGGGCGCGATCGGGGCGGTTTGCGCCTCCTGGCCGCCCGGCACATGGACTACGACCTGCGGCTGGAGGGCTACCGGGACCTGTCCCAGCGCACCCGGGCCCAGCTGAAGAGCGCCTACGACGCCTCGTTCAGTGGCGGCAAGGTCAAGGGCAGCAACCCCTTCCCGGTGAAGAAGGTCAGCGAGAGCAAGTAGCGCCGTCACGTTTCTGTTCGTATCCGCGAGCCCCCAAACGGGGCTGGGCGCGTAGGATGGGGATCCGGCGTTCGACCGCCGGGTCGCAGACCTTGATCCGCGTCCCTGCTTCTGGGATGCTTTCCGCCGACGTGGGCGGGGAGGCTCGCGTCCGGTTTCGTGGAGACATCCGCGGCACCTATCCAGAGACCGGCATCGCAATCCGCAGCGCGGGGGACGATGCCCTGACGGAGCATGCCCGTGGCCAAGTCCAAGAGCGGTGAGTTCTACAACTTCGATGAGGTCCTTCGGAACCTCAACATCGACGAGAACCGCCTGAAGCGCCTCGTGTCCGAAGGCGAGATCCGCGCCTTCCGCGAAGGTGGCGCGATGAAGTTCAAGCGCACCGAGATCGACGGCCTTGCTGGCCGTGCAGGTCGTGGTGGCCAGACGTCCGAGACCTCGCTGACCGAGATCAGCCTCGAGGACGACAGCCAGCCCACCGTGAATGTCGGTGCGGGTGGTGGTGAGACGCTGTCTGACGATCTCCTCGAGGAGCCGGACCTCACGGCCTCGGGTGGTCTCCAGACCGCCGAGATCAGCAGCCAGGACACGTTCATCGACCAAGGTGACGTGGGCATGTCCACCGAGCCGATCGACTTCACCGAGGACGATGGCCTCGGCGACGACGAGGAGATCGAGGACATCGGCGTCAGCAGCCCGCGTGGCGGTGGCGGCGGTGGCCGTGGCCAGAGCCGTCCGCGCCCGCAGCAGCGCGTCGTGCTCGAGGAGCCGAAGACGGGCGCCATCGCCTACATCGGTCTGTTCCTCGCCGCGATCGTCAGCATCTGCGCCGTGCTCGTGCTCAGCTCGGTCGACAAGGGCCGCACGAACAAGGTCAGCAAGTGGTTCGCCGAAAACCTCGGTGGTGCCAAGACGGAGAAGGTCGCCGGCGAGTAGCTGCGAACCGCTTCGTACGGATGGAAGCCGGGTGTCAGCACCCGGCTTTCGTCATTTTTGCGCGCCGCGCCCGAGCCCTGGTTTCGCGGCACGCGCCCTTCGCCGTGCGCGTCGAATGGGCGGGCGAGCCGTCGCGTCGCCGACCGGGTTCCAACCACCATGCGCAGCCTTGCCACCCTCCTCGTCGTGCTGGCCCTGGGGGCCCCTGCCGCCGCGGAGACGGACGCGGAGGCCCTGCGCCTCACCCGCGCGGGTGCGACGGCCTTCGAAGGCGGGGCGCTCCAGGAGGCCGTGGAGGCGCTCGAGGCCGCCCTGGCCCGGGTGCCCGCCGATCCGGCCGCGCGCCGTAACCTGGCCCTGGTACTCGCCCGCCGGGGCGGCCAGGCCTTGCGCGCCCGCGACGGCGTGCGGGCCCTGCAGGACCTCGACCGGGCCCTCGAGCTGCACCCCGGCCGCCTGCGCTACGAGATGCTGCGGGCGCGGGCCCTGCTTCTGGCGGGCCGCGGGGGCGAGGCGCTGCGGCAGGCGCAAGCGCTGCTCGAGACGAGCGCGACCTACGGCGAGGGCTGGACCGTGTTGGCCGACGTCCAGGAACGGCAGGGCAACCTGCCCGACGCGCTCACGAGCCTGGCGCGCCTGCAGGCCCTGCGGCCGAGATCCGCGTCGCTGGCCATGCGCGTCGCCGGGCTGAAGCGCCGCGCCGAGGCCGAGGCAGGCTTCGCGACGCACGGCACCGGGAACTTCGTCGCGCGCTACGACCCCAACGTGGACGCGGGCCAGGTCCAGCTGGCGCTGACGATCCTCGAGGACGCCTACAGTCACGTCACGTCCGACCTGGGGATCGCGCCGCGCACGCCGGCCCAGGTCGTGCTCTACGAAGGCGCCGAGTTCCAGCGCGTCACCGGCGCGCACTCGTGGGTCGGCGCGCTCTACAACAACGGCGTGCTGCGTGTGCCGATCCGCAACCTGCAGCGCCACCGGGCGACCGCCGAGCGCGTGCTGACCCACGAGTTCACGCACCACGTCCTCAAGGAGCGCGTGCCCTCGCTACCCACCTGGTGGCACGAGGGCATCGCCCAGCATCTGGAGGACACGCCGGCTGCCGGCGCGCGCCGCCGCGCGGAGATCGCCGACCAGCTGCGTCACCAGCAGAAGTCCTCGCGGCTCCTCACGCTGGAGGAGATGCAGCGCCTGGTCATCACCCGTGTCGCCAACGCCGGCACGGTGCACCTGTACTACGCCCAGGCCCTGGCGTTCGTCGGCTGGCTGGCGGACAAGCACGGCGCGGGGGGCCTGCCGACCTTCCTTGCGGCCCTGGGCACCGGGACGGACCTGGACGCCGCCGCGCGCGCCGCGTTCGGCGGCACGCAAGCGGCGCTCTGGCAGGCGTGGATCGACGCGCTCTAGTCCACGCCACGGTGCGGGCAGGGCTCAGTGGCCGGTCGAGGGGTCGGCCAGCACAAGCGGCCTGCCTGGCACATGGTCGCGCAGCGCACGGTAGATGGGGATCACGTCATCGGCGTGCAGGCTGGCATCCGCGGGGTGGGGCACGAAGAACGCCACGGCGTCGACCTGGGCGCCGCGCTGCCGAACCTGGAGGTGCTGCAGCACGCCTTCGAGCCACGCCTCGAGCTGGGCCGGGGCGGACGCCGCAGCGATCGGCACGTCGAAGGCCACGGGGTGGCTGGGCGGTTCCATCCACGTGCGCTCGTCGACCAGGAGCCGCGTACGGCGCCGGCCCTGGGCGTCGCGCACGACACGCACGGAGAGGCACGTGGCGCGGTACTCCATGCCGAGCCTGACGTCTTCGACCGTGCCGGGGGCCCGCACGACGGGGCCCGAGTCCGTGACGCCCGGATCGCGCGGGGTCTCGTAGTCGGTTGCGCGGCGCTCGCCTTCGAGCTGCAGGGTGAAGTGCCAGACGCGCAGTTCGGGGTGCGCCACCGTGTGCATGAGCAGCTCGGCCTCGTGCCAGCGGGCCTGGGGATGCAGGCGGATCCGCAGGACGGCCCGGGAGCTGCTGTCGGGATCCGGCCAGCGGCCGTGGGCCTCGACCCAGGGCGTCAGCACGGCGCGGATGGCCTGCCGATGGCGGTCCTGCGAAGCGAGGTCGTCGGCACGCAGCGGGAGCGGCGCCGAGGTCGCGCCCGCCCAGAGGCACGACCCCTTGCCGGCGGCCGCGGGGTGCCCGGCGGCTCCCGGGGCCGCCGGCGGCGGCCCCCGGCCGCAGGCGCCACACCCGAGCAGCAGCAGGGCGAGCCAGGCGAGCCGGGGGCCGTGGGTGGGATTCATGGTGCGTCATCGTAGGCAGGAAGCGCGCTGGGTGATGCGCCCGCTACCCTGAGCCGATGCCCATGGATGCGGACAGGCCCGACGACGCCACGCTCCTGCGCACCCTCCCGACGGATCGCTACGGGGAGTTCAAGCCCGCCGGCGTGGGCGGCATGGGGATCGTCTACTGGGCGATCGACACCGATCTCAACCGCGAGGTCGCGTTCAAGATCATCCGACCCGTGGCGGAGGAGGGCACGGCGACGCCGGGCCGCCCGACGGATCTGGCCACGCCCGAGCAGGGGACGGAGGCGTCGGACTCCTTCGAGGCGCTCAAGCAGCGCTTCCTGCAGGAGGCCTGGATCACCTCGGGCCTGGCGCACCCGGGGATCGTGCCGGTCTACGAACTCGGTCAGACGGCCGAGGGCGTGCCGTACTACACGATGCGCTTCATCCGTGGCGAGACCACCCTGGCCACGGCCATCGCGGCCGTGGCGGGCAAGGGCATCGAGGAGCGCCTGGCGCTGCTGGAGCCGTTCCTGAAGGTCTGCGATGCGCTGCGCCACGCCCATAGTCGCGGAGTGATCCATCGCGATCTCAAGCCCGAGAACGTGGCCCTCGGGGAGTTCGGCGAGACGGTGGTTCTCGACTGGGGGCTGGCCAAGGTGCAGGGCCGCGAGGATCCCAGCGCGGATCGCCTGGCCAGGCACATCGAGGCCTACCGCGACGCGACCGATCTGCAGACCGTCGCCGGTGCCATGGGCACGCCGGGCTACATGCCGCCCGAGGCCGTGCGCGACGACGCGGAGGCGATGGACGAGCGCAGCGACGTCTACAGCCTCGGCGCGATGCTCTACGAGATCCTCACCGGTCAGCTGCCCCATGGCTTCACGACGTTCTTCGAGCTCGCGCGCAAGCTGATCGCGGAGGATCCGCCCGCCGCGCGGGAGGTCGACGACCACGTGCCCGTCGCCCTCTCCGACCTGTGCGCGGCGTGCCTCGCCCGCGACATGGATGCGCGTCCGGCCAGCGTCGACCAGCTCGCCGATGCGATCCGCCGCTGGCAGGTCGAGCGCGAGCAGGCGCGCGAGCTCGAGGGCTTCGTGCGGGAAGCGCGCACGGCGCTGGAAGCGGCCGAGGACCTGCACGGGGAAGCCCTGCTGCAGCAGCTCGATCGCGCGACGGCGGCGGTGGGGCAGGTGCTGCAGCGTCGCCCCGGCAGCACGCGTGGCGCGAGCCTGAAGGCCCGCGCGGCGGCCCTGCGCGAGACCGGCATCCGGGAGCGCGAGCGTGGCGCTCGCAAGCGCGTGCTCGTGCGCGGGGCCGTGCTCGTGCTGGCGCTGGCGGCGGTGGCGGGCTGCCTCGTCTCGGGCGCCTTGCGCAGCGAGCGCGACCGGGCCGACGTCGAGCGCACGCGGGCGCTCGGCGCGCTCGAGACGGCCGACACGATCATGGCGTTCCTCAATGACGACGTGCTCGGCTCCGTGGATCCCCGCGAGAGCCGCGGCCGGGACGTGACCCTGCGCGAGGTGCTCGACAAGGCCGCCGCGGACGTCGGGGCGCGCTTCACCGATCGTCCCGACGTGGAGGCACCCCTGCGGCGCACCCTCGGGCGCGTCTACCTCGGCATCGGACGCTACGCGGAGGCCCGCGAGCATCTGGAACGCGCGCGCGTTCTCTTCGCCCAGCTCGAGGGCGAGGAGAGTCTCGCGCTCGCCGTGACGCTGGAGTTCCTCGCGCGGCGCGAGAGCGTCGGCGTGGGCGATGCGCAGCGTGCCTTGGCGCTGGCCCGCCGGGTCGTCGCCATCCGCACGCGGGTCCTGGGCCCGAAGGACGCGCTCACCCTGCGGGCGTCGGCCGCCGTGGGGATGTACGAGGCGCTGGCCGAGGGCAAGCTGACGACCAGCCTCGACAACCCGATGATGCTCACCATGCTCGCCACGGTGCGTGCGCGCGGCGAGACGTCCGAGCAGATGCGGCGCGAGCTGATCGCCTTGATCTACGAGGCCGAGCGCCTCTGGCGCGCGCAGGACATGGCGGCCCTGGGGGCCTTCGCCGAGCGCGTCGCCAAGCCCTTCCTCGAGAACAAGGCGTTCGCGGAGCGCGTGCCCTGGGCCTGGGCGGCGATGGCGGCCTCCCTGCAGGCGGACGGCCGTCCGGATGCGGCCCGCGCCCTGGCCTGGTCGGCCATCGCGGTGGGGGAACCCCGCTGGGGAGAGGCCCACCCCCAGGTGGTCTTCGCGATCCAGACGATGGCCAAGCTCGTGCACGAGCAGGGAGACTTCGAGGGCGCTCAGCGCTGGACGCGTCGCACGCTGCGACTCCAGCGCCAGATTCTCGGTGCGGAGCATGCCCAGGTGGTCGACACCCAGGAGAACCTCGCCGTGGTGCTGCTGCAGCTAGGCAGCTTCGAGGAAGCCGCCACGGAGGCCGCGGCGGCGTACGCCCTGCGCGTGAAGCTCGACGGCGCCGAGGCCGACAGCGCACGCTGGACGGCGGACCTGCTCGCGCGCATCCACACCGCCTGGAAGAAGCCCGCCGAGGCCGCGACCTGGCGCGCCCGCGCCGGCGGCTGATCCCCACGAGCGCGGCCGGGGCACCGGGCCGTGGCGCGACTCGCGTAGACTCCAGGGACAGCGCGTCCGCCGAGGAGGTCTCGTGGCGATCTACCGCATGCTGATTGTCCGGGGATGGTGGGTGATCCTGCTGCTCCTGCTCGCCGGCGTGCTGTGGCTGGGGCGCCACGTGCCCGACATCGAGGTCCACGCCGGGACCAGCGTGCTGCTGGATGTCGATGATCCGGACCTCGCGTACTACGAGAGCACCCGGCCGCTCTGGGGCTACGACGAGTACGCCATCGTGTACCTCACCCGGACGTCGTGGATCGACCCCGAAGGACTCGCCCTGCTGCGGCGCTACGTCGCCCAACTGGAGGCCGCCCCGCATGTGGCCGGGGTGACCTCGGTGCTGGATGTCCCCCTTCTGCGGCAGCAGCCCGGGCCGGTGATCGATCCGACGGCCATCCCCACGTTGGCGTCCGAGGGACTGGATCACGACCGTGCGCGGGGGGAGATCCTCGCGCACACCCAGGCGCGCAACAGCCTGATCACCGCCGATGGGCACTCCGTGGCGCTGCTCGTCTACGTCGAGATCCCCGAGGCCATGCGTGCCCTGGCCCCGCGGCAGTCGGCCCTGCGCGCCCGCCTCCAGACGGACCCGGACGCGCGCGCGGAGCTGCGTCGTCTGCAGCCGGAACTCGATGCGGCCGGGGCCGTACTCGATGAGCACCGGCTTGCCATGGTCCAGGCGATCCGACGGCTCAGTGCGAGTTGGGCGCCCGATCTGACGGGCCCTGTGCGGCTCTCGGGTACCTCGATCATCCACATCGCGCTGCTCGAGCATCTGCGCCACGACCTGCGTGTCTTCGGGGTCGCGTCGTTCCTCCTGTTCACGCTCGCGTTCGTCGTCATCTACCGCAAACCGCGCTTCGTGATCCTGCCCATCGTCACGAGCCTGCTGCCCGTCGTGCTCGTCCTGGGCGCCATGAGCCTGCTCGGCATGAAACTGACGATCATCACGGCCAACCTGCCGGTGCTGCTCTTCACGCTGATGCTGCCGTACACGGTCTACTTCGTGGAGCGCTACCGGGAGCGGCGCTCCCTGCATCCAGAGGAGTCCGGGGCGTCCTCCTCCGTCCACGCAGCCCGCGCGGTGTGGCTGCCGTGTCTCTTCTCGTGCGCGACGACGATGGCCGCCTTCGCGGCACTGATGACGAGCGGTACCGTGCCCGTCCACGACTTCGGGATGATGATGGCCATCGGCATGGGCGTGGGCCTCGTCATCGTGTTCCTGGCGATTCCCTCTCTCTCACGCCCCCTGCATCCGCTGCCGGTGCCGCAGGCGGGGGTCCAGGCCGGGCCGCGCAAGATCGTCCGCGTCTTCGCGTCCCTGAGCGTGCGCCATCCGCGGCTCGTGGTGCTTGTGGCCGGCGTGACGTTGGCCGTCTCCCTGTGGGGCGCTTCGCGGCTCTCGGCCCAGTCGAAGTTCACGCAGTACTTCAAGCCGGGCACGCAGGTGTTCGAGGGGCTGGAGACGATCGATCGCGAGATGGGGGGGACCACCCCGCTCGAACTCATGATCACGTCACCCCAGCCGGGCTTCTTCCTCACCCCCGACGGGCTGAAGGCCCTGCGTGCTGCCCAGGGCTACTTCGACGACGTGCCCGAGACGGGCACCGTGCGCTCCCTGGCCACGCTCGTGGACGAGCTGCACAAGAAGAACCCTCATGCGGCCACGCTCCTGCCGATGCTCGGGCGCCATCCCATGGTGCGCGGCGTGACGCGCGAGTTCGCCAACGACGACTACTCCGTCTCGCGCGTGCTCATCCGCATGCGCGAGACCGCGCCGACCCTGGATCGGGCGCGCATCCTGCGCGGGCTCCGGGCGCACCTCGCGGCATGTCCCGAGCTCGCGGGGCTGGAGGTACGCGAGACGGGCGTGTTCCTGCTCTACGCCAACATGCTCGAGAGCCTCATGCGCACGCAGCGCGAGACGTTCCTCTACGTGATTGCGGCGATCTTCCTGATGTTGCTCGTGCTCTTCCGTTCGCCGACCCTGGCCTTCCTGGTCGTGTTGACCCAGGCGCTGCCGGCGGTGGTGATCCTGGGGCTCATGGGGTGGTTCGGCATCACGCTGGATCTCGTCACGGTGATGATCACGTCGATCGCCATGGGCGTCGGCATCGATGCGTCGATCCAGTACACGTTCCGCTACCGCGCGGAGCTGGCGCAGGGCTACGACCGCGGGCAGGCGCTGCGCCGCAGCCACGCCACGATCGGGCGCGCGATCTGGATTGCCACGACCGTGATCATCGTGGGTTTCTGCGTGCTCATCCTGTCGGACTTCCGGCCGTCGATCTTCCTGGGGCTGCTCACGGCGGTGGCCATGCTCATGAGCCAGCTCGCCGCACTCACGGTGCTGCCCTCCATCCTCCTGCTCACCCGCCGTCCGCGCATGCCGCGGCCCACCGGCGCCGCGTAGCCGGTCGGCCGGATCAGCCCGTCGGCCGGATCGGCCCGACAGCAGGATCGGCCCTACGGCGGGATCATGCCGCGCTCGAGGAACGAGACGTAGCGGCCGTCGCCGATCACGACATGGTCGAGCACCCGGATGCCGACCAGCTCACCGACCGCACACAGCCGGCGGGTGACCTCGACGTCTTCCGCGCTGGGCTCGGGATCGCCCGAGGGGTGGTTGTGTACGAGGACGATGCCGCCGGCAGCCTCGCGAATGGCCGGGCCGAACACCTCTCGCGGGTGGACGAGGCTGGCGGTGAGGATGCCCTCGGAGACGAGGTCCTCGCGCAGCACGCGGTTCTTGCCGTCGAGCAGGACGGTCAGGAAGCGCTCCTTGCGCAGGTCGCGCAAGCGCTCGTGGAACGCGCGGAAGATCTCGCCGCTCTCGCGCAGGCGTCGCCCACGCGGGAGACGCTCGCCGGAGAGACGCCGGGCCAGGGCCAGCGCCGCGCTCACCCGTACGGCCGTGACGCGGCCGACCCCGGGCTCGCGCACGAGCTCCATGGGGCTGGCGGCGGCCAGGCTGCGCAGCGAACCGAAGCGCCGCAGCAGGGCCGTCGCCGGCTCCGCACCGACGAGGCCCAGCAGGTCGTGGGTGGTCAGGGACTCGGCCCCGCGGGCCAGCAGGCGTTCGCGCAGGGCCTTGCCCTGCAGGGTCTTGGCTTGGGCGGCCTGGGATGTGTTGGCGGCGTGATCCACGCCCTCGCGCTCGCGGCAGGGGGCGTGGGGGTCACATGGCTGCGGGGCCGATGGCTGCGGGGCCGATGGCTGCGGAGCGCACGGCCCGCACGGGCCTAGGCCTTGGCCGCGTCCTTGGCGTCGTCCTCGGCCTTGGCGGCCTCGTCCTTCGCGCGCACGATCTTGCTCTCGATGATGGCGAAGCCGGAGCTGAACACCATGTAGAGGGCGAGGGCGGCCGTGTAGTTGTAGAGGATGAAGGCGAAGATGATCGGCATCCACTTCATCATCGTCATCTGCTGGGCCTGCTGCTCATCGGCGGGCTTCGGCATGCTGCGGGTGTGCAGGATGGACAGCGTGACCATCATCAGCGGCAGCAGGTTGATGCCCTCGACCCAGAAGAAGCCGAAGTCGACGATGCGCGAGCCGAAGTCCACCAGGCGGTCCGGGCCGGCGAGGTCCTTGATCCAGAGGAAGAACTCCGCTCCTCGCAGGTCTGACGCGGTGAA
>JARGNS010000562.1 GCA_029213105.1 Planctomycetota bacterium | reverse complement strand
GGCCAGGGCCGCACCCACGCCGTCCCCGGGACGGTCGATTTCTCCGACGATGCCTACGAATCCGCACATGTTCGTCCTATCGACCGTTGGCGCTGGCGACGGTACCCTCCGCTGGCATGTCGGACGACAACCAGCCTCCCGCCCCTGATGCCATGATCCCTGCCACGGATGCGCGCATCCTCCTGTCCACCGCGCCGCCGGCGAAGGCCCGCACGGTCGCGGCGGCACTGGTCGAGGAGCGCCTGGCCGCCTGCGTGAACCTCGTGCCCGGCCTGCGCAGCATCTACCGCTGGAAGGCGAGCGTGCACGACGACCCCGAGACGCTCCTGATCATCAAGACAACAGCCGAACGGATCGACGCCTTGGCCGCCCGTCTGAAGGTCCTGCACCCCCACGAGGTGCCCGAGCTGCTCGCGCTCAGCCCGGAGCAGGGGCTGGCGCCCTACCTCGCCTGGCTGGCTGCCAGCGTGGAAGCCCCCGGAGCCTGAACGAACAGGCTTCTGCGGTTGACCACCCGCATCGGTTTCGCCCTTGGGTCCGCCCCCCCATCTGGCCGATGGGTAGGCGTTGAACCTGCGCCTCGGCGCACAGCCCAGGGGGCCCCGTGACCGGATCCGCCAAGCACAAGACCATGGACGCCAGCCCGCACGGATTGATGCGGCTGTATTACCGCATCCTGTTGAGCGCGGCCCTCGCCGTGTTCCTGCTGCACGGGGTCATCGGCCTGGTGACGGGCTTCGGCGATCAATACGGCCCGGTCCTCATCGGGATGGATGCCTTCCTCGTCCTGCTCGCCGTCCTGGGCCACGAGTTGACGGCCCACTCCCAGTCGATGGAGAAGAACCCGCCGCGCGGCTGGCTCCTGCTCTTCACGGGCCTCTACATCGTCGGGCTCGCATCCGAGACGGGCGGCCTCGCAAGTCCCTTCTTCATGCTTCTGCTCGTGACCTGCGTCTTCGGCGGCCTGCTCATGTCCGGCCTCGGCTCGACCCTGCTCACGGCCACGATCGGCGCGCTGCACGCCGGCGCGGCGTGGCTCTTCCCTCACGGTGTCTTGCGTGAAGGGCTCGATGGCGTCGAGACCACGATCCTCGGCGGCCGCTCCATGAGCATCGACGAGTTCACCGGCATCGCGATGCACAGCGCCTTCCTGTTCCTGGGGGCGTGGATCGCAGGCCGACTCTCGAGCGAGTTCCGCACGAAGGTGGTCCGCCTCGAGGATCACGCCAAGCGCGACCCGCTCACGCAGCTGCCCAACCGACGCGGCTACATGGAGAAGATGCGCGAGGAGATCGCGCGAGCCGAACGCTTCGCCTGGCCGATCTCGATCCTCGTGATCGACCTCGACCACTTCAAGATGATCAACGACGAGCACGGCCACGGCTTCGGCGATGCCGTCCTGGCCCAGGCGGCCCAGATCCTGCGCGACTCCGTCGGCCCCGTCGACCATCTCGCCCGCGTGGGTGGCGAGGAGTTCGCCGTCTCCGCGGTGGCGGCGGATCCCCAGGCGGGTGGCGAGCTCGCCTCGCGCATCGTCCGCCGCTTCAACCAGCACCCGTGGCACGAGATGAAGCCCGGCCTGAAGGTCACCTGCTCCATCGGCGTCGCCGCCCTGGACACGAGCCGCTCCGGCTCGAGCCCGGACGCGAGCCTCTCGCGCATGCTCGACGAGGCCGATCAGGCGCTGTACCACGTCAAGGAAACGGGGCGCAACAACTACGCCCTTGCGGAGAACGCGGCCAAGCAACAGGGCGCGGGCAGCGAGAACTCGCAACGCGTCGCCGGATAGCGGCGCGGTACGCCCGTCGGGCGGCGGTATGATCCGCACGTATGCCCGACTCCGAGGATCGCAAGGACGAGCCGCCTCACGACGTCAGCCGACGTGCGTTTCTCGCGGCCGGCATGGGTGCCGCCGGAGCGACCGCCCTCAGCTTCTACTGGTGCCGCGAGTTCGGTGATCCGGCCCGGCGCGCCGAGATCGAGCCCACACCGCCGGGAGCCCCCGGCCGGACCTTCGACGCGGGCCAGATGCGCACGGCGGAAGCCGCGTGCGCGCGTCTGCTTCCCTCCAGCGCGGATTCGCCCGGCGCCACCGAGGTCGGCGCCGCGCGCTACATCGATGCGCTGCTCGCCACGACGTTCGTGAGCGCCGACAAGAAGGGCAAGATCCTGGACGGCCTGGGCAAGCTCGACCAGCGGGTCCGCGTGGACGGCGCGCGCGAGTTTGCGCGCGCGACCCCGACCCAGCAGGACGCGGCCATCCGGGTCTTCGAGACCTTCCGCATCGGCAAGACCTACCCGGGGCACGAGTGGCTACGGCTGATGCTGCGCTACACCCTCGAGGCCTTCCTCGGCGATCCCGTCCACGGCGGCAACCCGGGTGGCATCGGCTGGAAGGCCATCGGCCACAAGCCCCCCGTCCACCGTCCGACCCAGCCGAACTGGCGGCCCACGCCGAAGGACGCGCGATGACGACGTACGACGTGTGCGTGATCGGAAGCGGCGCCGGGGGCGGCGCCGCCGCAGCACGCCTCGCCCAGCGGGGCACGAAGG
>JARGNS010000561.1 GCA_029213105.1 Planctomycetota bacterium | reverse complement strand
CCACCGGCGAGGCGCCAGAGGTCCTTGCGGGTTCCATCCGCGGCCACGCGCTCCCCGGCATGGGCGAGCAGGGGCCCGACGCGAAACGCCGCTTCCAGGGCCGCCAGGACCCGCGGCCCCATCTCCGGGTCGGCCGCGAGATCCTCGAACGACCTCGCCCCGTGCTGGTGGATCCGCACGGCCAGCCGCTGCCCCCAGAAGCCGGGACTGCGCAAGCCGGCCGCAGCCAGGGCCGACGGAAGGTCGGCGATCGCGATGTCGCGCAGGTGCGGGCGCATCGCCTCGGCGTCCGAGGCCTAGAAGAGCGGGTACAGGAACGGAGCGAGGCCCGTGCCGGCGAGGACGAGCAGCACGCCAACCAGCAGCAGGACGATCAACACGGGCGCCAGCCACCACTTCTTCTTCTCGCTCAGGAACGCGCTCAGCTCGGCCAGGAAGCCGGGCGCCTTCTGGTCGGCCTGGGCAGCGAAGTCGTCCTTGGCATCCGTGGGGCGCTCGCTCGGGTTCGTCTGCTGGTCGTCGCCCACGGCGTGTCCTCGTCAGTACTGCTTGAAGTAGCGCGCCGACTCTACGGGCCCGTCCCGGTCGATCCAATAGCTCTCGGCCTCGGGATCGGCCTCCCGTGGCAGCGGGTTCCCGCCGAACAGGCGTCGCAGGAGCGCGAGCGGCGTGAAGAGCAGGTACCAGATCGCCGCAAGCACGGCGTGCGAGATGACGAAGCCCAGCGGGTAGAAGGCCAGCAGCCAGCCCCGGAAGATGCGGTTCTGCAGGGGCGGCACGGCGTAGTAGACGAGGGTGACGAGCGCCCCGACGCCCCAGAGGACCCACGCGGCCGCCTTCCACTCCAGCTTCCAGAACAGGAAGCCACCGACCAACCCGCAGAAGAGCAGCACGAGCGCCCCGAAGAGCTTGCGCTCGAGCGGGCCGGGTTCGGAGGGTAGTTCGATGAGGGCCATGCGCTCCCCTAGTCCAGCTTGAACTGCTGCAGGTACGCCTCGCGAGACGGCAACAGCGACGTGGGCTGGTCCTCCTTCTCGAGCACGATGTCCTCCAGCACCAGGACGTCCATGTCCGTGCCGAGGAAGCAGCGCCAGGCATCGGCCGGCGTGCAGACGATCGGCTCGCCTCGGACATTGAAGCTCGTGTTGATCAGCACCGGACAGCCGGTGCGATCCTCGAAGGCCTTGAGCAGCTTGTAGTAGCGCGGCGCCCGCTCGGGATCGACGGTCTGCACCCGCGCGGAACAGTCCACGTGGGTGATGGCCGGGAGTTCCGAACGCTTGGCATCGAGGCGCTCGAGCCCCCGCTTGGCGCGTGCCGTCTCGTCGAGCGGTGTCAGGCGCTCGGGCGCGACGGGTGCCACGAGCAGCATGTAGGGGCTCTCGTGGCCCTCCGGGAGATCGAACCAGTCACGCACGCGCTCCTTGAGCACGGAGGGCGCGAACGGCCGGAAGGACTCGCGGAACTTGATCTTGAGGTTCATCTGCCGCTGCATGGCTTCGCTGCGCGGGTCGCCCAGGATGCTGCGCCCCCCCAGCGCGCGCGGACCGAACTCCATGCGCCCGTGGAACCAGCCGACGACCTTGCCGCTGTCGAGGTGTCCGGCGACGGCGGCGCAGAGCTCGTCCTCTTCGTCGAAGCGCCGGAAGCGGGCGCCTTCGAGTTCCAGGAAGTCCTCGATGGCTCCCGTCGTGAAGGCCGGCCCGAGGCGCGTGCCCTGCTGGGAGTCGCTCGCCTGCGGCATACGCGGGTTGTCGAGCAGGTGATGCCAGATGTGCTGCGCCACGCCGAGCGCGCCACCGGCGTCACCCGCGGCCGGCTGGATCCAGAGATCATCGAAGATGCCCTCGCGCAGGATCTTGCCGTTCGCAACGCAGTTGAGTGCCACGCCCCCCGCCATGCAGAGGTTGCGCATGCCCGTGCGCTCCCGCACGTGCCGTGCGATGCGCAGGACCATCTCCTCGGTCACGACCTGGATGGACGCGGCCAGGTCCATGTCGCTCTGGGTGAGCGGTGACTCCGGCGTGCGCGCCGGCCGGCCGAACAGCTCCGCGAACTTGCGCCCGGTCATGCGCAGGCCCTCGCAGTACGTGAAGTACTCCATCGCGAGGCGGAACGAGCCGTCGGGGCGCCAGTCGATCAGCTTGTCGCGGATGAGGTCCGCGTAACGCGGCTCGCCGTAGGGCGCCAGCCCCATGAGCTTGTACTCGCCGGACAGCACGCGGAAGCCGCAGAAGGCCGTGAACGCCGAGTAGAGCATCCCCAGGGAATGCGGGAAGTGCAGTTCGCGCAGCAACTCGACCTTGTTGCCCCGGCCGACGCCGAAGCTGGCCGTCGCCCACTCCCCCACGCCGTCCAGCGTCAGGATCGCCGCTTCCTCGAACGGCGAGGAGTAGAACGCACTCGCCGCGTGGGACTCGTGGTGCTCACCGAAGACGATGCGCTTGGTGTACTTGCCGCCGAGGCCGCGCCGGATCTCCCGGGGGTGGTGCAGCTTCTGCTTGAGCCAGACCGGCATGGCCTG
This sequence comes from Planctomycetota bacterium, assembly GCA_029213105.1. Taxonomy (GTDB): domain Bacteria; phylum Planctomycetota; class PLA2; order PLA2; family JAEUHO01; genus JAHEIK01. Next base: position 39 of record JARGNS010000561.1, on the reverse strand, counting down.
CAGGAACGAGCGGAAGCCGCGGGGCGCGTAGGACACGTA
>JARGNS010000560.1 GCA_029213105.1 Planctomycetota bacterium | reverse complement strand
ACCTCGATCCTGCAGGGCTTCACCCACGGCGGGCGGGACTTCGCCCTGCGTGGCAGCGCGAAGATCCTGGAGGGCTTCCAGCAGAAGCGCGATGCCGAGAAGCCGTTCTTCCTGCTGCTGCACACCTACGAGGCGCATGACCCCTACGGCCGCGACGGTCATCCGTGGCCCAAGCTCCCCGTGCATCCCGGCAAGCGCTCCGACCTCGACCTCGATGCCGTCACCGAGCCCTGGGAGATCACCAAGCACTACTTCCTCGACCGCAAGGCGCGCCTCGACCTCATCGAGCGCTACGGACCGGCCGTGACCAAGCAGGTCATCCAGTACGTGCACGGCGGCTACCGCGACGAGCCGCGGCCCGACGTCGCGGCCGATCTGCGTGAGGGCTACGAGGCCGGCGTTGCGTGGGTCGATACCATCGTGCGCGCCACCGTCGAGCAGTTGGAGGCGTGGGGCATGCTCGAGAACACCGTGCTGGTGATCACCTCGGATCACGGCGAGGCCTTTGGCGAGCACGGCATCCTGGCACACGGTCGCCAGCTCTACGACGAACTCGTGCACGTCCCGATGGTCCTGGCCGGACCGGCCCCGTTCGATGGAGGGCGCTCGATCCCCGGCGGTGTCGGGCTCGTGGATGTCCTGCCGACGTTCCTCGACTACATCGGAGGCGCGCCGCTGCAGGGCGTGCAGGGGCGCTCGTTCCTCGGGCTCCTGAAGGGCGAGGACGCCGGCCGTCCGGTGTTCTCCGAGGAGATCGTCAACCGGGACAACACCGGTGAGGATCTCGACCAGATGCTGACCTCCGTGCGCTCCGCACGCTGGAAGTACCTCATCACCTTCGATCGCCTCGCGGGCACCGTGATCGAGGAGGCGTATGACCTCCTCGAGGACCCGGGGGAGCAGAGCGACCTCTGTGCGGGTACGGGGCGCATCGAGGGGATCGCGTTCGATCCGGCCTTCTGCGCAGCGGTGGAGCAGGCGCGCGATCGCATCTGGGGCGCGGCCCAGCAGAGCGAGCGGCTCTACCGCAGTCCGTACTCCGGGGGCAGCGCGCAGGTCACCTCGAAGCGTCCCAAGGCCTGCGGGAAGTAGCGCTACTCGGGGGTCGGCTCGGCCACGGGGTCGGGCTCGGCCGTGAGGTCGCGCAGCTGCTCGTAGAGCGAGAGCGCGCGCGCCTCGTCCGACGGCTTCTTCGGGACCGTCACCTGGATGCGCGCCAGCAGGTCGCCGCCCTTGATGCCCTGGCCCTTGAGGCGCATGAGCGTGCCGGAAGACGCGCCGGCGGGCACCGTGACGGTGGCCTCGCCGCCGAGCGTCTCGACGGGGGTCTTGCCGCCGAGCACGGCGATCGGGGCCGGCACGGGCATGTCGACGATGACGTCGTTGCCGCGGCGGGTGAACGACGGGTGCTGGGCCACCCGAATCCGGAGGATGAGGTCCCCGGCGGGTCCGCCGCCGGCACCGGCCTGGCCGAGGCCGCGCAGGCGCATGGGGGTGCCGTCCGTGACGCCCTCGGGCACCGTGACGGCGAGGGACTTGATGTCGCCCTGCGGGTTCCTCGGGCTCGGAATCCGCAGGGTCACGTCGACCTTGCCGCCCTTGGCCGCGGTGCGGAAGTCGACCTTGAGTTCGGCTTCGACGTCGCCGCCGCGGCGCTGCACGTGGCGCGCATGGAAGGGGACGCCGCGGCCGCCGAAGAGGTCGCCGTGGCGGCCGAGGATGTCCTCGATGTTGAAGCTGAAGCCACCGAAGAGGTCGTCGAGGCCTTCGAAGCCACCGCCGTAGCCGCCCTGCAGGCGCTGGTCGTAGGCCTGGCGCTTCTGCTTGTCCGAGAGGACGTCGTAGGCCTGGGTGAACTCCTTGAAGCGCGCCTCGGCGGCGGCGTCATCCGGGTTCTTGTCGGGGTGGTACTTGATCGCGAGCTTGCGGTAGGCAGCCCGGATCTCCTTGTCGGAGGCGTCCGAGGCCACGCCCAGCACTTCGTAGAGGTTCTTCTCGCTCACGCGCAGAAGGTACCGCCGTTCGCGGGCTTGTCGCGCTTCGGGAGCTAGGCTCTAGGGCGTGTCCGAGCCGTCCTCCCACGCCGCCGTGCTGTCGCGCGACCTGCCCGTCGAGGGCATGCACTGCGCCGGCTGCGTCCAGAGCGTGGAAACGCTGCTGCGGGCCACCGATGGCGTGGGCGACGCCCAGGTGAACTTCGGAACCCAGCGGGCCCGCATCGAAGGCACGGCGACGCTCGCCACCCTGGAGGCGCGCCTGGCCAAGGGGGGCTACCGCCTCGGGGACCGGAGCACGCAGCTGCCCGCGGGCATCGAGGCGGACGCCGTGCGCGCCGTGGACGGCGTCCTCGAGGTCGAAGCCACGGCGGAGGGGCTGGCCGTGCGGCACGTGGACGAGCGTCACGTGCTCGCCGCCCTGCGCGCGTTGCTGCCCGAGGGCGCGGCCCTCGAGACCGAGGCCGACCCGCGCGCCCGCCGCCTCGACCGCGCCGAGCGCAGCTGGCGGCTGCGCTTCGTCCTCGCCGCGGCCATCGCCGTGTTCCTGATGGTGGCGTCGATGACGGCCTG
>JARGNS010000559.1 GCA_029213105.1 Planctomycetota bacterium | reverse complement strand
CCAGGCGGCGAGGGTGCGGATCTCGTCGGGGCTCCCCGGGTGCAGGCACGCCAGCGTGCGCACCAGCCGCGCACCGGCGCCACCGCCGAGACGCGGCAGCAGGGCGCGGCGCAGGGCGGCCATCGGACGGCGGTCCTCGCGCGCCGGGCGCAGGCGCAGGGGCTGGGGTCCGGCGGAGCCGGCGACGAGCGCCTGCACCTCGTCGAGCATGCGCGTGACCCCCGCACCGGTCGGGCCGCAGAGCGAAACCCAGCCCCATCCGGGCGCACGGGTACGCAACCGCTGACGCAGCTTCCCGAGCAGCGGCTCGCGGCCCGTGAGAGGGACGCGCGCGCGGTGCTCATGCCATTCCGGATCACCCGACGGTCGCACGATTCCCTATCGGCAGGAGATCCCAGGAAACGAAGGTCTCCGCGGGATTCGTGCTCGCGGGATGCCCCGCCCCGGGGCGGAGCCTCTGCCGGGGTGCGTCAGATGGCGCCGTGGAAGCGCGGCCGCTCCACGGACTCGACCGGCAGGGCGGCTTCGGCCACGTGGTCGGCAATGACCCCGGCAGCCCCCGGGCGCCCAAAACGCTGGGCTCGGCGGGCGACGGCGGCGCGCAGGTCGGGGTCCTCGAGCAGCTGCCGGACCCGGTAGCGGACCTCTTGCGGCGTCAGGGCGCGGTAGCCGGCGCCAGCCTCGATGACCGCGTCGGCGTTGCGCTCTTCCTGACCGGGGATGGAGCCGCTGATGACCATGGGCTTGCCCATCGCCATGCACTCGGACGTCGTCAGTCCGCCGCTCTTGGCCACGACCACGTCGGCCACGCCCATGAGGCTCGGGACGTCCTGGATGAAGCCGAGGGGGTGGAGCACGGCGCCGGCCGGCCGCGCCATGCGCTCGATGCGTCGGCGCATGCGCTCGTTGCGCCCGCAGACGGCGAGCACCTGGACGTCCCGGCGGTCGCGCCAGATGCCGTGGATGGACTTGCCCATCGAGCCCGCGGCGAAGCCGGCCGAGAGGAAGAGCACGGTGGGCCGCTCGGCGTCGAGGCCGTAGCGCAGACGCACCGCGCGGGCATCGACCGGCTGGCTGAAAGCCTCCCGGATGGGGATGCCCGTCACGTCGATGCGCGCTTCGGGGAACGCGAACGTGAGGGCCAGACGCGCCTTCACGGCCTCGCTTGCCACGTAGTAGCGCTCGATGCCGGGCCAGTTCCAGCTGAGGTGCGTGTCGTGGTCCGTGACCACGACATGCACGGGAGCGCGGATCTTGCCCTTGCCGACCGGACCGGCCAGGAGCTCGGGCGCCAGGAAGTGCGTGCAGACGATCAGGTCGGGATCGAGGCGCTTCACGAGGCGCACGAAGCGGCCGCCGGCCGCGCGCGTGATCAGGTGCCCGAGGGCCGGATGGGCGCGGTTGGAGGACTCGTAGAGCATGCGCCAGAGATGCGGATGCTTGTCGACGAGGCGCTCGTAGCCGCTGCGGTAGAGCTGCTTGTAGGGACTCCACATGCGGGCGACCGCATCGACATGGGCCACCTCGAGGAGCGGGTGCCGGCTGCGCAGGGCCGCCGTGACGGCGCGTGCCGCCATGACGTGGCCGTGGCCGGCCGACCCGCTCAACACGAGCACGCGCCCGCGCGCGCCCGAGGCGCGCAGGGGGGGTGTCAGGCGCGTTCGGCCGGACGGCTGGGAGGGCGTGGAGGACACAGGCGGCACGAGAGCTCCGGAACACCGGGCAGCACGACGTGCTGCGGGCGCGGGATGCTACCAGCCTACCGGCGCGGTGCGGAGTCGGAGAGGTCCAGGCGCACGCGCCGTGAAGACCCCACGCGAACCGCCGCCCTCGGTGCGCCGCCCCCATGGGCGCAGGCCCGCCCGAGATCAGGCGTCCCCCTCCTGGGAGCACGCCCTCCTGGGAGCACGCCCTCCTGGGAGCAGCCCCTCCCTAGGAGCAACCCCTCCCTAGGAGCAACCCCTCCCTAGGAGCAACCAGTCGTGCCGCCGCAGGTCTCGCACTTGAGGCAGGTGCCGTTGCGCACGAGCGTGAACGAACCGCAGTCGTCGCACGCGTCGCCGGTGTAGCCCTGCAGCCGTGCCTTCTCGGCCATCGAGAGCGTCTGGACGCCGCGGCGCGAGAAGCGCGCCTCGCGCACCACGCTCGTGGTCGACTCACGCACCTCGGCGGAGATGACCTCCGGCGCAACGGAGTACCCGCCGCCATGGGACCCGCCGCCATGGGACCCGCCGCCATTGGACCCGCTGCCATTGGACCCGCCGCCATTGGAACTCGTGAGCGGCAGCCCGGAGCTCGGCGGATGGATCGACGCGTTGCCGAACACGCCGTCGTCGGCCTTCGTCTCGTCGCTGTCGGCGCTGACCGTGCGCTCCTCGACGACCTCTTCGGTGTCGTACTCCGGCTCGGGATCGCCGCCCACGACGTCGGCGTTGAGGTCCTCCGACGTCACCTGGGCGAGGTCCTGACGGTCGAGGTAGGACACGGCGAGCTCGCGGAAGATGTAGTCGATCATCGACGTGGACATCTTGATGCGATCGTTGCCGGCCACGATGCCGTTCGGCTCGA
>JARGNS010000558.1:436-2571 GCA_029213105.1 Planctomycetota bacterium | reverse complement strand
GTTCAGCGCACGCCCGATGTGCTTGCGGGCGTCGCCGGAGTCCAGGAAGCGCTCGAGACGGCGCAGCATCGCGGCCCGCCGGAACGCACGGCTGTCGAGCACCTTCACGAGCCACGCGCGCGGCGAGTCCACCGTGCCGAGCTCGGGCAGCTCGACCGTCTGTCCCTCGGCGAGGGCGATGGCCGCGAGGCTCTCGGCAGCGGTCGGCGCCCGCCCGAGGAGCAAGCGCGCGATCGCCGCCGCCAGGGGGCGGCGCTCGACGCTGAGCGGCGGCAGGTTCTCCGCCGGGATGCTGAGCGCCAGGTCGACCGCGTCGTCGGAGACCGGCCGCAGGTCGCCAAACAGACCGAAGCGCACGCTCGCTTCCTCGACCCAGGCCCGCCCCATCTCCGCGCGCAGCAGGATGTTCTTCACGAGCGCGCGCACCCCCTGGCGCTCTTCGGCAATGGCCTCGGCCGGGGTGGGCGAGCGGCCCAGGACGTCGAGGTAGAGCCGGCGCAGCCGCTTGAGTCCCTGGGGATCGGCCTTCTCCAGTCCGGAGATGCCACCGGGGTCGCTCTTCTCGCGCTTCACGCGCGCGAAGACTTCCACGGTCACCGCCCGCGGCGCACTCCAGACCTTGCCGTCGCCGACCCGCAGGGTGAACACATAGGTCCCGCCGGTATCGGGGTGGAACGTGACGCGGGACGCACGGCGATCGTCGACGATCACGCGCGATTCGGCGGGGCGTGCGTAGAGCGACCACCAGTACGCGAGCTTCTCCATGTCATCGCGATCGCGGTCGTAGGAGCCGCGACCATCGATCACGACTTCCTCCTTGGGCTTCGCGCGCAGTTCGCTCTTCTCGAACCAGACCTCCGGCGGGAGGTTCGTCGGCGTGGCCCCGGACACGAAGTCGAGCACGGTGTCGTGCATGTCGTCGTCCGACGAGAAGAAGGACCCGCCCACATGCGGATCGCCGCCCTCGCCGGGGTCGAGCACCTTCAAGAAGATCCGGCTCTCCCACGGCGTGCGCCGATTCACGAAGGGCAGGATGCGATCGAAGTCGGCGCGCCGCCGCTGGGCCTCGGTCATGCCGTCGGGCGGAACGACCAGACGGAAGGCCCCTCCCCCTTCTCCGCGATGGCACGACGCGCAGTGGTCGTCCACCCAGGTGGCCACGTTCGCCACGTAGAAGGCGGCATCGGCGGCCGGCGGCGGCGGAAGGAACTCGTCCTTCGGCCCGGCGCGCGCCTGCAGTCCGGCGGCCAGGAAGACCGCGCCCGCTGTCAGGAGGAGGAGGCTACGGCGCATCGACCTTCCCGGCGCGACCGAGGATCGCCTCATGCAGCACGGCCAGGGCCATGGCCGTCGTGCACAGGCCGAAGAGGCCGCCGCCGCTGACGACCATCAAGTGGAACGGACTCCCCCAGGTGCGCGTGAGGAACCAGCCCGCGATGTCCAGGGCGGCACCACCCGAGGCGCCGAGGATCAGCAGCATGCGCAAGCGGTTGTGCAAGCCGGTGAAGCAGACGCCCACCGAGAGCAGCAGCGCGAGGACCGCGAAGCCGAAGAGGTGGTTGTGGGCCGAGATGAGCAGCGTGCTCAAGGGGTACTTGCCGCCGGGTTTCGTCAGGGGCTGCACGGCGGCGTACGTCTCGAAGGACAGGTCTTCCTTGATGCCCCCGGCGACGTGGCAATCGCCGCATAGCCCCATGCCCGTCAGGATCGGCTTGAGCGCCGCGAAGCCGTCTTCGGGGGCCCCGGCGCGTACCCAGTCGGTGATGCGTTTGCGGTTGGCCTGGGTCGTCTCGTCGTCCCAGCGCTCGCCCCCGAGGTACTGCCACATGTTCTTGGGATCGTCGAACGAGGGGTGGGCCTCCCCGTCGAGCACGTCATCGAGCCGCGTGCGGTCGGGGTCCCCGTGATAGCGGGTCAGCACCTTGTCGGGGCCGGGGGGTTCCCCGCCCGAGACCTGATGCCACAGGTTCACCTGGGCGAGCAGCGCGAAGCCGAGTACCAGGGCGGCGAAGCACGCGGCGGCGAGGCGTACGGACGGGGGAAGACTGCTGAGTCGCGGCACGGGGGGGACCTCCGAAGCAGGGGTGATCCTACCCGCGTCGGCGCCGGCCCGGAGGGATCGGTGCTTCAGCGCC
>JARGNS010000558.1:0-416 GCA_029213105.1 Planctomycetota bacterium | reverse complement strand
GGGGCCGCTCCGCCTCCTCGGCCGGCGGGTCGTAGCTGCCATCCACGGTGCCGTCCGATGCGTCGATCTCGAGGATCTTCTCGCGGATGTGCGCGGCATCGAGCGTGCCGCTCTCCTGCAGCAACGCGAGCAGGGCCCGGGTGAAGAGGCGCATCTCGCCGAGCTCGCCCTCGAGTTGCTCCACACGGCCTTCCAGATCGCGAGCACGCCGGGAGGCGTTGCGCGCGTTCACGCGCGTCTTCCGGCGCACCTCCTCGATGTCGGACCGCTGCATGAACTCGTTGTCGACCACGTACTTCCAGAACGAGCTCATGAAACACCTCCTCGAGAACCCCGAGCCTACCGGGACGCCGAGGGGAACCTCGCCGGGCGTGCCGGCGTCCAAGCATCTTCCGCCCCTGCGACTCACCCCGCGG
>JARGNS010000557.1 GCA_029213105.1 Planctomycetota bacterium | reverse complement strand
CCTTCTTGGACGCAGCCGGCGCCGCCCCGTTCGCGCAATTCGGGACCGGACGTGGCGGGAGACCTGCAGCGAGCAGGCTCAGGCGGGGCCGCGCCCGTGGAACAGGCGGTCGCAGGCCACGGCGTCGGCCGCGATCTGCGCCATGCTGCTGCGGGTGGGGCGCCAGCCGAAGTCGGCTCGGGCACGAGCCGCATCGGCCACCAGCGTGGCTGGATCCCCGGGCCGGCGCGCGCCCTCGACGGTGGGCACCGGGGCGCCGAACGCCGCCCCGACGGCCTCGACGACCTCCCGCACCGAGGACCCGTGCTCCGTGCCCAGGTTCCACGCCCCGCTCGCGCCGCCGCCCTCGAGGTGCTCCAACGCGAGAAGGTGGGCAGACGCCAGATCCGCGACGTGGATGTAGTCGCGCACGCAGGTGCCATCGGGTGTCGGGTAGTCCGTGCCGAGGATCGTCAGGGGCTTGGACGTCCGGGCGGCCCGGATCGCAAGCGGGATGATGTGGGTCTCGTGCTCGCGCCACTCGCCGACGCCCTCGCTCGGCAAGCCGCCGGCCGCGTTGAAGTAGCGCAACGCCGCGTAGGGAAGCCCCGAGGCGGCCAGCGCGTCTTCGCAGGCCACCTTGGAGGAGCCGTAGGGATTGATCGGTGCGCACGCCGCACTCTCGGGGATCGGCGTGTGCTCGGGAGTCCCGTACACGGCTGCCGTGCTCGAGAAGACGAAGGCCCCCACCCCGGCGCCGCGGGCGGCTTCGACCAGGGCGGTGGTCTTGCCGCGGTTCCAGCTGTCGTAGAGCGCCGGTTCCTTGACCGACTCCCCGATGAGCGACTTGGCCGCGAAGTGCATCACCGCGCCGATGCCGTGTTCGCGCAGCGTCTGCGTGACCAGGTCGGCATCTGCGATGTCGCCGACGATGAGTGGCCCCCACCGGACGAACTCCCGATGCCCGGTCGAGAGATCGTCGAGGACGACCGGCGTACGCCCGGCCGCCGCAAGCGCCTGCGCGCACGCCGAGCCCACGTAGCCAGCGCCACCGGTAACGAGGACGGCGGAGCTCATGCGCTCGTAGGCCGCGACGCCAGGCGTTCGTAGGAAGGCAGCTTGCGCATCTTCATCGCGGCAAGGAGTTGCAGGTTGGGGCCGGTCCGGAAGTCACTGAGCGGGTTCGAGTTGTTGTAGACGTACAGCATTTCGTGGATGTAGCGGATGCGGTCGCCGCCGGCCATCTCGAGCATGGGAAACATGAACGCGTGGTCCCACCCGGTCTTCCAGTACTCGCCGTTCTCGTCGAGGAAGTCCTCCGGCTTGATCCCGTCCCAGAGGAAGCGCTTGAACGAGCGCAGGTGGCTCGTGACCCAGTCGTACTGCCGGTAGTAGCCGCCATCGGTGATGACGCTCGGGAACTCCCGCGCGATGCCGCGCTTCACCTTCCAGTTGAGACGGTGGGCCAGCTTGTTCTTCCAGCGGCGATGGCTTCCGTACGTCAGCCAGACCTCGGGATCCGCGTAATGCTCCTCGAGCACGTTCAACACGCGGTCGTGGGCCAGCCAGTCATCTCCGTCCAGGGTGACGATGACATCTTCCGGATCGGTGGCGATCGTCTCGATGCCGATCTTCGTGTTGAGAAGACCCAGGCGCCGGGTCGGTGTGCGCTCGACGATGATGCGCTCGTCGCCACGTGCGGCCGCCGTGGCGCGCTCGAACGTATCGTCGGGGGACTGATCATCGAGCAGGATGCAGCGCCAGTCCTCATGCCGCTGGGAGAGCACGGACTCCAGGCAGCGATCGACCCACTCGCCGCAGTTGTAGGCAGCAATGATGAAGCGATATGAGGACATGGACCTGTGCGCTCCTGATCTAGCGGACCGCCGCCAGCATGGCAGGGCTGACGCGCAATCCCAACTTCAAGACGCCGAGCCGGCGTCCTCGCGACGCTTCCAGTTCTCCCAGACGAACGGGTACTGCCAGGTGATCTCGTGCGTCTCCTGCAGCCGCTCCTGGATGCGCCGCATGCGCGCCTCGGCATCCTCGACGAAGTCGTGGAACTGGATCTGGAGGTTCTCGATCTTGCGGATCCAGCCGCTGTCGAGGACATGGTCGAGCAGGTCGTACTCGGCGCCTTCGATGTTGATCTTGATGAGGGCGACGTCCGCGAGTCCCTGCGCGTCGAGGAAGTCCTCAGCCCGCCGGATCGAGATCATCTCGGTCGCTTCGCCCTCCTTGAAGATCGAGGTCGCGTCATCCTCGAGATTGATGCCCACCTGGGCGTCCTCGGCGCCGAGCCCGAAGGCGAAACACTCGACCTGGTCGTTGTCGGCAAAGCGGCGGTCGATGGCGGCGGCGTAGGCAGCCACCGGCTCGAAGACCAGCACCCGACAGCCGTAGCGCGCGTAGATGTCGTGCGCCCACTGCCCCTCGTACCCGCCCAGGTCGATCACCGCGTCCGTGGGCGTGAGGGGGTAGTCAAGGCGCAGCGTCTCGTCGCCGCGGGCGGCGAACCAGGGGACGACGCGTTCCTTCATCGCACGCCGGCGAGCGCGCGCGGCCTCGGCCTCCGCATCCCGCCCCCGCAAGCG